>DATJUL010000033.1:0-16787 GCA_035502295.1 Allostellaceae bacterium
TCGTCGCAAGCCCCGTCAGCGCGCTGTTGCTGTTCGTCGCACCGGTCTCGACAAAGGCGTTGGCCCCGTCGATGTCGAGCGCGCCGGCATTCGTCGCGCCGTCGCCGATCTGGCTGATGCCGCCGCTGCCGTACTCCAGCGTCGCACCACCGGTGTCGCCGACGAGATCGTAAGCGCCGGTCAGCGTCGCCGGCGCCGCCCCGGCGATGTCGAGCGTCGCCGGCTCCGTGTCGCTGCCCGTGATGTCGATCCTGCCGGTGTTGCTGACATCGGCCGCGGCAACCGTTGTCGGGGCGGTGAGATTGCCGTTGCCGATCTGGAGGACACCGGTGTTGCTGAGCGTCCCGCCGATCGACAGCGTGCTTCCGCCGTCACCAGAGGTGTCGACATCGAGCGTACCGGAATTGCTGAGCCCGGCGGCGACTGTCGCCGTGTCACCGGAGGCAGCGATGAACAGCGTCGCGCCGGTATCGGCGATCGTGATCGAATTGACATCAATCGCGGTCGTTATCGAGATCGTGTAGTTGCCGGAGTTGGAAATCGTCGCGTCGTCGGACGCTCCCGGCACCGCGCCGCCGCTCCAATCCGCCCCGGTGTTCCAATTTCCGGTGTCGTCGATCCAGGTAATCGTCGCCAAGGACAACTCCCGCGCTTAAGTTTGACGTTAAAGGTCCTCGAAGGGATTTATCCGCGTTCCTGGAACCGGCACATGGCAGATCCGCTCGCTGAAGTGCGCGCAGACGCGCCATGTCCCGGCATAGACCCAGTAGTTCCCACGGGGGGCGACCGATCACTCCAAATGGCGCCCAACGCGCGGAGACTTTCATAGTGGCCCTTCGTAGCGCCGGAACGGACATAGGGCCGGCGGATGACCTCGCGCCCTCGCGGTGAGGCAGATGACCAGCCGACATGCGCGACATGGACGAGCTTTGTGGCCGGCCTCCTCGGCGGTTCGATCGACGGCGACATGACCGGCCGGCCGGCGTCGTCGCCGGCCACGGCAGAAACGGTCTTTTCATCGATCGCATTGTTCACGGTCTTGAGCGGAGAGCCGATCAGGACGGCCGCATCGGCCGGGGTGAACAGTGTCGTGCAACCGCATGGCAAAAATCAAGACCGCTGAAAATACACACGTTTTGTCAATATCTTGGATGCGGCTTGACACAGTGGCTGTTGTGAGTCACAGCCTGATCCGTTCCACCTCATCCTGGGTGAGCCGCTCCTTTGTCCGGTCGTACAGCTCGTCGTGCGCCGGCGGGATCAACAAGCACGAAGGCCGCCGAAGTCCTTGCGCCAGGGGGAGAAGACCGTCGACGATTGGCGAGAGGCATTGTGATAAATTGCCTCGCGGCCTCAATCCGTCACGGGATGCTTGGACGGGAGCATTGATCCGATGCGGTTGAGATCCGTCGTTCTGGCAATCGTCAGCATCCTTGGCCTCTTCATGCTCGTCATGGCCTTGTCGGCATCGCCGCGATCCTTTGCGGCAGAGCGGCCGTCTCCGATTCCGGCCTGGCTGAAGGCCCATATCGGCTTCGGCGACGGCCAGATCGCGCGGGTGGTCCTCGAGAGGGCCCGCACCCTTTACCTGCAGAAGGTCCATGAAGGAGTGGTCAAGAACCCCTGCTATTTGGCCATGGACGCCACGCGCCCCAACGATTCGAGCGACGGCGAAGTGGGGCGGCGTTTCTATGTCATCTGCGAATCAAACCGTTCGTTTCGCGCGATCTCGGCGGGTCATGGCGCCGGTCGCGATTTGGAGGGTGTCGCGGACTTTGCCAACGGAAGACGATGCGCGAGGAACTTCGGCAATGCGGTCGATTCGAATCTGACCGCCGGCGGCCTCTATGTGACGGCCGAGACGACGGTGTCTTTCAAGGGCTATTACCGTATCTCGGCGACGCACGACGCGGTTTTGATACGCTCGTTCCTTCAGTTCGACGGCGAAGGCGAGACCGCAAACGCCAGAGAGCGCGAGATCGGAGGCCATGCGGCCGTTTTGTTGAGAGGACGCTGTCTTCTGAAGGATCCGCGCAGCCCCTATGCGGACCAAGAGGGTTACGTCCCGCTGGGAAGGCTGGTGGACTATGCCGGCGGCCGCAGTGACGGCTGCATCAGCTGGTCGCCATTAGATGCTCGGCAGATCTTCGCGATGGTGAAGGCCGATCCGACCACGCTGTACATCTATCCCGCCGCCGCTGACATCCGCGCCGTCGCGCGAGCGGTGGCGGCCGGCCGGTCGCTATCACGCGAGGGATTATATTGGAACGCTTCCTGCTTGAAGGAAATCGGCTCGCCGAAATTCTGGCCGAAGGAGACCCTCGACCCGATCATCGCTCGATATACGGAGGATCATCCCGCACCGCCGCCACGACCCCTGCCGTTTTGCAAGCAGGAGTAAAATTCGTCTCCTGTTCCAGGTCGCTTCCGCTGCTCGCCGTTATCGCGGGCTCCCCGCGATGGCCGCCTCTGCCCGGACAGCAGCCGCTCGGTGGGTGCGGCGGGGACCCCCAAGATTATCGCTCAAAGCGTCTTCCAGTCCTGAAACTGTTCGAAGGCATAAGCGGCGCGGTAAAGGGTGGCCTCGTCGTAGAGCCGCCCGGTCAGCATCAGGCCCACCGGCAGCCCACCGCTGAGCCCGCAGGGGATCGTCAGCGACGGCATGCCGGTCACGTCGTAGGTCGCAGTGTTGGCGAGCATCTCCCATGCCTTTTGCAGAACGACCGCGCGCGGCGCGTCCTGCGGCGGCAGTGCCGGCGCGATCATCGGGACGGTCGGCATCAGCAGGATGTCGTAATCGCGCATGAACTCGTGGAACCGCACGGTCAGATCGCGTCGCAGGTTGAGTGCCTTGGCATAGATCCGCCCGCCATGGGCGTCGGCCATCGCGCGGCCGAGGATCATGAACACCTTGACCGTGTCGGCGATCTCGTCGGCGCGGTGACGCCACATGCGGAAACGGTCGGCAAGACCCGAGAGATAGAGGCCGGAGGCACCCGAGGCGATGCCGTTGCCGTCGAAGGCTTGCCTCACCATGCCCTCGGCCGCCATCGGCATGAAGAACTTGCGCGCCTCGAGATGGAGCGGCAACGACACCTCCTGCACGCCGGCGCCGAGATCGCCGAATATCTGCGCCGCCTGGCGCACCTTGGCATCGACAGCGGGCTCCGACTCCGGCAAACCGAACCCCTCGCGGACCACGGCGATGCGCAGCCCCTTGGCGCCGCCGTCGAGCAGTTTCGAATATTCCGGCGGCTCATAACTGCGCTGGCGGCAATCGTAGCCGTCGACGCCGGCGATGACTTCGAGCATCAGCGCATTGTCGGCGACGGTCCGGGTCATCGGCCCGGTATGGTCGATCGTGACCTCCATGCTCATGATGCCGGTATAGGGGACGAGGCCGTGTGTCGGCTTCATGCCGACGATGCCGCAGAACGCCGACGGCATGCGGATCGAACCGCCCTGGTCGCCGCCGATCGCGAGATCGGCTTCGCCCGCCGCGACGGCCGCGGCGCAGCCGGAGGACGAGCCGCCTGCGGAATGGCCCCGCTTCCACGGGTTGTGGCAGGCGCCGGTGGCGTTGGTGTGGCTCGACCCCGAGAGGCACAGGTATTCGCAATGCGCCTTGCCGACGATCTCGGCACCGGCGTCGAGGAGACGCGTGACCACGGTTGCGTCGACCTCGGGGACGTAGCCTTCGAGAAACGAGGCGCCGTTCATCATCGGCACCCCGGCAACCAGCACGTTGTCCTTGATCGCCACGGTCTTGCCGGCGAGCTTGCCGGTTGCTGCGCCCTTGATCCGGGTCTTGACGTACCAGGCGTTGAGCGGATCCTCTTCCAGTGTCGGCCGATGGCCCGGCGTACGGGGATATTTGACGACCGGCAGCGGATCGGGTGCTTGCAGCGTCGCCGCCGCAGCCTCGAAGAATGGCGCCATCAAGCTGAGGAATTCCTCGGCGTCGCCGGGCTTGAACGAGATCCCCATCGCCGCGGCGATGGCCGAGAGCTTGTCGGGGCTGGGAAGCGTGCTCATCGTCGTCGCCCTCACATCTGCTGCCAATCGCCGGCCTGCTCGAAGGCGTAGGCGGCGCGGTAGATCGTCGCTTCGGCGAATTCCTTGCCAACCAGCATCATGCCGACCGGCAGCCCGTCCGACAGCCCACACGGGATCGACATCGCCGGGTGGTGGGTAATGTCGAAGGCGGCGGTGTTGGCGAGCATCTCGAAGGCACGGGCGACGATTTCTTCGCGCGGCGCACCCGGCTCCGGCAATTTCGTCGCGACCAAAGGCAGGGTCGGCATCAGCAAGAGGTCGTATTGCGCGAGGACGGCGTCGTAGGCGGCCTTCAACCGCCGCGAGATGTTGACCGCCTTGCCGTAAAAGCGCGAGCCGAACTGGCGGTTGATATAGGTGCCGAGGAGCGTCATCAGCTTGGTCGTCTCGCTCAATTCGTCGGCGCGCCAGCGCCAGCCGCGGTGAAAATCCATGAGCCCCGTCGCATACAGATCGGACCGGCTGACGCCGTAGCCGTCGCCCCACATCATCGTCTGGGTCAGCCCCTCGGCGCCGATCGGCGTCCAGATCGCGCCGGCGTGCAGATGCATCGGGATCGACACCTCGTCGACCGTGGCCCCAAGCGACGCCAGCAGCTTGGCTCCCGCGCGCACCTTGGCGTCGACACCAGGCTCGGAGTTGGGCCAGCCGAAGCCTTCCTTGACCATGGCAATCTTCATGCCGCCGGCCCCGCCCGACAGCAGGTCGCTGTAAGGTTGCGGCTGCGGCGCCTTGATCCGCGGGTCGAAGCCGTCGTCACCGGCGATGACCTCCAGCATCAGCGCATTATCGGTGACGTTGGCGGTGATGGGTCCGGTGTGATCGATAAAGATCTCGATCGGCATAATGCCGGTATAGGGGACCAGGCCCCAGGTCGGCTTCAGCCCATAGGCGCCGCAATAGGAGGCCGGCATGCGGATCGAGCCGCCCTGGTCGCCGCCGACCGCAAGATCGACTTCGCCCGCTACGACGAGCGCCGCCGAGCCCGAGGACGACCCGCCGGCCGAATAGCCCATCCGGCGCGGGTTGTGGACCGCACCCGCAGCCGCAGTGTGGCTGCCGCCCGACAGACAGAAATATTCGCAATGCGCCTTGCCGAGGATCGTCGCCCCGGCATCCAAGAGGCGGGTGACGATCGTCGCGTCCATTTCCGGGACGAAGCCTTCAAGGGTCGCCGCGCCGTTCATCATCGGCACGCCGGCGAGCATGACGTTGTCTTTCAGCGCCACCCGCTTGCCCTTCAGCTTGCCGTTCGGCGCGCCCTCAATCGTCGTCTTGTAGTACCAGGCGTTGTAGGGGTTCTCATCGCCGGTCGGACGATAGCCGGGAGTGCGGGGATAGCGGACGAGCGGCAATTCGTCGGGGAGCCGGTCGACGATCTGGTAACTGTCGATCAGCGGCTTCATCAGCGCCAGAAAGGATTCGACGTCCGCTGGCGACAATCCCAACCCGACTTCGGCGGCGACGGCTTCGAGCTGGCCTGGTGTCGGAAGATTGACGGTCATCGCGGGTCTCCTCTAGGGGGTGTCGCGGAGCTCAGTGAGAAAAGCCAACGAACTCGCCGACGATGTCGATGTCCGACAAATCGGCAGCGGTGACCTCGCGGGTGATCAAGCCCCTCTGGATGATCATCGCCCGCTGCGAGAGCGCGGCGATGAAGTCGAGATTCTGCTCGACCAGCACGATTGAAAAATTCGGCCGTTTCGCCCGCACCGCCGTCAGCGTGTCGATGATCTCATCAATGATCGAGGGCTGGATGCCTTCGGTCGGCTCGTCGAGTAAGACCAGCTGCGGATCGCCGCACAGGCAGCGCGCCAATGCCAGGAGCTGCTGTTCGCCGCCCGACAGCGCGCCGCCGGGGCGGTCGAGCAACGGCACGAGGCGAGGAAAATCCACCAGCATCGCCGTGATCGCCGCCCTCTCGTCGCCCTTTGACACGGCAAGGCCTATGCGCAGATTGTCGCGCACACTGAGCGATGGGAAGATCTCGCGGCCCTGCGGCACGAGCCCCATCCCACGGCGTGCCCGCTGATGCGTCGGCAGCCGCGTCATGTCCTCCCCGGCAAGGCGGATCGTGCCGGCCGTCGCCGGCAGATAGCCCATCAGCGTCCGCAACAACGTCGTCTTGCCCATGCCGTTGTGGCCGAGGATGCCGACAAACTCCCCGGCCTCGACCGAGAACGAAACTCCAGCGAGGATCGGTACCGAGCCGTAACCGGATTTGAGGCCGACGACCTCGAGGAGGCTCATGCTGCCCTCCGCCCGAGATAGACGTCGCGGACGGTCGGGTCGGCCATGACCGCGGCGACCGGTCCCTCCATCAGAATCGCGCCCTGGTGGAAAACGGTGATCGTGTGGGCGATCATCTTGACGAACTGCATGTCGTGCTCGACGACAATGAGGGCCGTGGTGCGGTTGATCTCGCGCAGGATCGCGGCGGCGCGGGCGGTCTCCTCGTTGGTCATGCCGGCCGAAGGTTCGTCGAGCAGCATGATCGCCGGCTCGCCGGCCAGCACGATCGCGAGTTCGACGAGTTGGCGCTGGCCGTGCGCCAAAGTACCGACGATCCGGGACGAGAGATCGCCGATGCCGACGCGGTCCATCACCTCGGCGATCGTGCGATCGATCATCCGTCGTGTCTTCACGCCGCGCGCCGCCGCCAGCCGGACATTTTCGTGCACGTCGAGGCCGTTGAAGACGTTGGGGATCTGCGTCTTGATGCCGACCCCAAGACGGGCGATCTGGTGCGGCGCGGCGCCGGTGATGTCGCGGCCGCGGAATTTGACCGTGCCGGCGCTCGGCTGATATTGCCCGGTCAGGCATTTGAAAAAGGTGCTCTTGCCGGCGCCGTTCGGGCCGATCAGGCAGCGCAATTCCACTTCTGCGAGTCGGAAATTGACCGAGTTGACCGCAACAACACCGCCGAAGCGCATCGTCAGATGCGTCGCTTCCAATAGCGGCGGACGGTCTTCGCCGGTCACAACGCCGTCTTCCGCGCCGCGGCCGGGGCGCGGCCGGCCAAGGCAAGCCGGGTGCGGCCGAACAGCCATGCCGCCGCATCCTGCAAAGCCGGGATGATCCCGTTGGGCAGCGACAGAACGAGCACACACAGGATGGCGCCGAGCACCAGCTGGCTGTTCATCAGTTTGTGGTCGGCGAGAAAGAGCGCAACATATTGCAGCCCGATCGTCGCGATGATCGGTCCGACAAAGGTCGAGAGGCCCCCGGCCATGACCCACACCAGCACCTTCGCCGACATTTCCAGGCTGAAGACGTTGGGGTCGATGAACGCCTGATTGGCGGCATAAAGGGCACCCGCCATGCCGGCGACCAGGCCGCCAAACGTGAACACGACGAGCTTGACGAAGGGAACATCATAGCCGAGCAGCGCCGCGCGGGTTTCGTTTTCGCGCACCGCGATCGCGACACGGCCGTAACGGCTTCCCTTGATCAGCTTCATCGCCAAGTAGACGATGACCAACAACCCCATCGCGATCTGGAAGACCTGCAGCGGATCGAGCGCGTCCGCTGGCCGACCCGGCCAATTGAGCGGCGGGATCGACGGGATGCCATTGAAGCCACCGAGGCGGGCCGCCCCGATGTGCCATTCCGGGCCGGCGGTCGAATTGATCAGTTTCCAGATGATCAGCGAAAACACCATCGTCACGACGCCGAGGTAGACGTCGTTGAGCCGGCCGTAGAACATGAAATACCCGAGCGCCGCCGCCACCGCCGCCGGTATCAGCAACGCCATCAGAAAGGCCCCGGTACTCCCGCCGAAATTGATCGCACAGATCGCAAAGGTATAGCCGCCAAGCCCAAAAAAAACGCCCTGGCCGAAACAGAGGATGCCGCCGACGCCCCAGATGAAGGCAAGGCTCAACGCGAAGATCGCGAGGACAACATAAAGCGTCATCTGCATCACCTGGAACGGGTCGGCATAGGCCGGCAGCCCGAAGGTGATCAGAAGCCCGATCAGCAGAGTCGCGATCGTGCCGGCACGGGCGCTGCGATCCATTATATGCTCCTCCGGAAGAGCTTGCCCGTGATGCCCTGCGGCAAGATGCGAAGAAGGACCACCGCGACGAACAGCAGGGCGACGTCGCCGACAACCGGGGTCGTCGCAAAGGTCATCAGTTGGCTGACGGTGCCGAGAAGGCTCGCAGCGGAAATCGTGCCCATGATGATCGCCGGCCCACCGATAATGACGGTGATGAAGGCCCGGGCGACAAAGGCAATGCCCATCGTCGGAACCACGCCGGTGATCGGCGACAGCAGCGCGCCGGCGAGCCCGGTCAATGCCGAGCCGATGCCGAATGTCGTCATGTAGACGAGCGACGGGCTGACCCCCAAAGCCGCCGCCATGTTGGCGTTCTGCATCGTGCCGCGGGCGATGAGGCCCCAGCGGGTATGCCGCAGCACCCCATAGGTCGCGACCAGCAGTACCGCCGCGACGGCGATCAGAAAGAACGCGTAACCGCTGACCCGGAACCCGCCGATCTGGACCGAGCCGAGCGACACCGAGACCCCCGCCACCGTGTTGCCGAAGACGACGGTGACAAAGCCGATCAGGAAGAGGCTCAAGCCCCAGGTGGCCAGCAGCGTGTCGATCATCCGCCCATAAAAGAAGCGAATGAATAGCCGCTCGGCGACGACACCGAACAGGCCGACGATCAGCGGCGCCAGCACCAGCATCGACACCCACGGATTGACGCCGGCCTTGCCGGCGATGACCACCGTATAGCCGCCCAGCATCATGAATTCGCCATGCGCGATGTTGATGACCCGCATCATGCCGAAGATCACCATCAGCCCCGTCGAGATCAGCACCAAGCCCGCGACCGCGCGCACGATTTCGATCAGGATGACGAGCGCATACGCCATCGCCGCCGCCCGCCGGCTACAGCTTGATCTGGTACTGGATGTTCGAGTCCGGGTGCTTCTCCAGGTTGCAAACCGCCTGCGTATCGGAAGGCGGCTGCTGATCGAACTGCTCCAGAATGATGAATTTGCGGTTCTCCAAATCGGCCAGATAGACGTTGCGAATGCAGTGATGGGTCTTCGGGTCGATCGTCACCTTGCCGGCCGGGAACTCGAACGACATGCCGGATTCGAGCGCCTCGATCACCTTCATCCGGTCGACGGTGCCAGCCTTCTTGACCCCCGCCGCGTACATCATCACGCCCTCGTAAGTGCACTCCGACAATTCGGTCAACAGCGGCATCGTGCCGTCGAAATACTCGCCGAGCTTGGATTGGATCTTGGCAATGAACGCCTTGTTGGCCGGCGTATCGATCGTCGGATAATACCCGTAGCAGGTGATGATGCCGTTTCCCTCCTCTGGCGTGATCAGGATCGGCTCGGTGCCGCCGGCACCAAAAGTGGTCGAGGCCATCGGGATTTTGTGTTTCATGCCGGCCGACGCCCACTGGCGGTAGAAACCGAGATGTGCCGCCCCGACCAGCACCGACATGATCAGGTCGGGTTTGGCCGATTGGATCTTCTCGATGGTCGGGCCGAAATTGGTCACATCAAGCGGGAAGAAATCGGTCGACAGCACCTTGCCGCCATTGGCCTCGACATATTTCTTCACCCAAGCCGCGGTGATCTGTCCGTAATTGTAGTCGGCAGCAAGGGTGTAGACCTTCTTGCCCCACTTCTTCATCACGTAGGGAACCAGCTTCTCGACCGTCTGCGCCGGGGTCGTTCCGGTGCAGAAGCAGTTGCGGTCGCACACCCCGCCCTCATAGAGGGTGTTGTAAAAATAGAGCACGTGATAGCGGCGCAACACCGGCCGAATCACCTCTCGGCTCGCCGATGTGATGCCGCCTTCGACGACGTTGACCTTGTCACGCAGCGCCATCTGCTCGGCAAGCGTCTGATAGAGCTGCATGTTGGAGCCGGTGTCGGCGGTCACCGCCCTGACCTTTTTGCCGAGGAGGCCGCCGTTCTCGTTGAGTTCGCCAACCGCAAAGCGCAGCATCTGCTGCATCGGCTTGCCAGCGAAATCGAGGCCGCCCGTCTCGTCGTGCAACCCGCCGATCAGAATTTCGCCTGCGGCCTCGGCAGCAACCGGAAACATCGCGGCCGCGGCCGCGGCCGCGGCCGCACCGCCGGCGCTCGTGATGAATTCCCTGCGGTTGACGTTCATTCAGCTGTCTCCCGGCTCTCTCCGCTCCGTGATCGCATCGCGAGCAAAAACGATGCCAACTGATCTGGGGCTGTTCCTCGCAACAGCGGCGCGGCCGGACGCAAACGAAAAATCAGATCGTCAAGCTGTCGTAATACCAAGTCTCTGAGAGCGTGACTCGCCGGGGCTTCCGATAACGACGCGGATCTGATTCAACGTGGCGAACGAAGGAGGTTCGCCATATCGGTGCCGCTGCAGGGTGATTTTGATGCGCTGCGGCTGCGCGCCATTGCAAGGGGTACGAAAGATGGATGCGGCGCAGACCCGCCGTCTTCTGGCGCTGACCGCTTTCTATGACGGGGCAAGGCGAACCAAGGCGGCGGCGATCGGCGGGGTGGCGGCGCGGGCGGCGGGCGCGAGCCACTACCCCGATAAATAAACAATCTACATATTGCTAAATTGATGGCACGATGTCAAGCCTTACGCGAGAACACGTTCGCCACTGATCTCTTCACCTGTGACACCGCACGGGACGCGCTGCAGGAGATCATCGACAAGGTCTGGCAGCATTGCGAGCGCTCCGGCAGAAGCGGCCGCACCGTCACACTCAAGGTCAAGTTCGCCAATTTCCGGCAGATCACGCGCAGCCATAGCGGCCAGACCCGGATCCGCTCGCGCGGCGAACTGGCAGAACACGGAAACGCGCTGCTCGAAACGATCTTTCCGGTCACGCAGGGCATCCGGCTTCTCGGTCTCTCCTTATCGTCGCTCGGTGAAAGGGCTTCCGGCGATCGGTCGCTGTGAAGCCGCGCTCAACCTCCACTTGGCGTATGGACCTCGACTGACGCCGGATGCCGGCATCTGGTCGACCGCTGTATGGGCGGTTGTTCCGTGGGGTAGAGTTCTTCTGCATTCATGAGCACGAGTCCAAAAGATCTGCGGACGACACTGCAGCCAATGTTGCGGTGCCAGATCGTCGACGACGTCGCCGCAGTCTTGGTGGAGATCCTGCGTGAAATCGGAACTGGTCAAGCCAACCCATCTGGACCAAGTCGTGAGCAACCAGGAGAGCCTGCGCCTGCAATACGCGCTGCGGCAGCGCGCTCGCGAACTCGGATGGCATGATGCCGATATCGATGTCATCGACAGCGATCTTGGCCTCAGCGCCGCCTCCGCCGCAGGGCGCAGCGGCTTCAAGGAACTGGTCGGTCGGGTCGGGCTCAGCGAGGTCGGGCTGATCCTGTCAATCGACGTCACCCGCCTCGCGCGCAATTGCTCCGACTGGTATCCGCTTCTGGATATATGCGGGCTGCGCGGCTGCCTTATTGCCGATCGCGATGGGGTCTATGATCCTGGAAGCCCGAACGGCTGCCTGCTGCTCGGCCTGAAGGGGACCATATCGGAGCTGGAGCTGCACACGATCCGCAGCCGCCTGACCGCCGGTCTGCTTGCCAAGGCCGAGCGCGGAGAACTCGCGCTCATGCTGCCGATCGGTCTGATGCGCGATCCGAGCGGCATCGTCGTCAAGGACCCCAACATCGAGGTGCAGGAACGGCTTGGGCTCGTGTTCCAAACCTTCCTGAAATTCCGCACCGTCGCCAAGGTCATGCGTGTCCTCAACGAGCGTGGCCTCGATCTGCCGCGCCGCGATCGTCATGGCGATCTGTGCTGGGCGCACGCAACGGTTTCGGCGGTGTCGAGAATCCTGCAAAATCCCGCCTATGCGGGAGCTTTCGTCTATGGGCGGACTCGCCCCCGCAGCCTCGCTCGTGATGGCGGCTCGCCGGGGAAAATGCCGCGGCCCATCGAAGACTGGCGGATCGTCGTGAAGGACCAGTACCGAGCCTACATCGATTGGCCGACCTATGAAAAAACCCGCGCCATTATCCGCGACAACCGAGCCGAATACATGCGCATCAAGACGAGAGGAACTCCCCGCGACGGCGATCTTCTGCTGCACGGCATTACCTGGTGGGCCAGAACTAACAAAACGCCTCTCTGATACGCATAAGCGGCCAGCAGAGACGCCCTCACCCGGGCGACTTGATCCCGGAATGGCGGGCGACATCATCTCGGAACGCCGAGCGAGATCAAATCGGAATGGTGGGCGACATCATCCCGGAATCCCAGGCAACTTCCGTCGGAATCAGCACGCCACGATCAGCATCCCCCGCTCGGCTCCCCCCGTCCCCCTAAGGGAAGCCATTGTGAACCCGCCGTCAGGGGGTCCCTTTTGGACGCCGATCACGCCCTAACCGGGGTCCTTTTTGCATGCCGATCCACACTTATGCACGAGGGTCCGGCAGCTTTACATGTTGTGCTGGGTCAGGCGGTGTTGCCGATCAGCACGTGGCAGGGGCTGGGGCGGTGCGGGCGCCGATGCCGAGGAGAGTGGCGAAGGCCGCGTGCCGCGTTCGCCGCCGGTTGAAGCGGAAGACGAACTCGTCGAGATAATGCTGGAGGTTCTTGCGACGCAGCCCGTGGTAGACGCCCAGCCCCCAACGCTTCAGGTTGGAGAACAGGCGGTGCACCCAAGGGAGCACGACGTGCGCCGCCATCGGGCCGAGCGTGATGGATTTGTGCCGGATGGCGGCGATGCCCCGGTAGGAGGGCCAGTCGTCCGTCACCAGCCGGGTTTGCCGGGCCACGGCGCCGAGCACGAAGGCGTGGATTTCGTCCTTGCCAAAGCTCTCGATGACCTTCAGCCGGGCGCGCCGCGGCACGCCGCCGTCGATTTCGACCGCGCCGGCGACCAGCATCTTGCCGACGGCGGTGCGATACGAGCCGAGGCCGAGCTGGCCCTGCAGTTGCCGGGCCGAGATGCCGTTGGAGTGCGTCGCCATCAGATAGGCCGCCCAGAACCAGCGCGTCAGCGGCAGCTTGCTGGCGTGCATGATGGACGGATGACCACCTTACCCCTATGTTCCCCTTCTGTACACCTATTTAGACCCGCCGGACGCTCATGCATAAGCCTTCTACGCCATAGCCCTATGATCGCGCCAAGTAGATGAGCACTCCGCTCAAAACCGATCTTATTCTTCTGCAACAAACAAGCCGAGGCCAAAATGGGCGGCACGTCCAAGCGCAATCGGGCCCATCACCTGTCGGCTGAACCTGAGTTTCAGAAAACTACCGTCCCTATCTGCTGCATGGAGATCACGTTCGGTCCGAATAGCTTCAAATTTCGAGAACTGGCTTCCATTTAACGGTTCGACGTCCGGCAGTTCTTCTCGAGAAAACCGTAACGACCATTCCCGTCGAATCTGTTCGCAAGTTAGAATGGCCATATCTATATCTCGCTTTTTGCGGAAACGAGGCCGGAAGTAAGGCGTGATCGAGTGCCAAACACGACTCGGACCGATAAGGCGCCGTAGTCCCGGGAATGCTTCGGGGGCCGCGACAGCTTCGAGCGAAAGAGTGACTTCGCCTTGTCGGGTAGGGGCTTGTCCATCCCGCCACCAAAGTCGCCGCAATTGGTGCAGCCGTTCCAGCGCCTCGTCCGAAAATCCAAGACGGCAATAGACAGTCAGGTAATCGATCAGCCCGTCGCCGTCTGCATCCTCCGGCAGGAAAAAGGCGTGACCATGGGCAGGATCGCGCGACGCGCCATTTCTGTCATGGCCTGCCAGTTCGAGAGGCGGGAAACCGCCCGACATCAGGGCCCTCCGCAGCACGTCTGCGATGCGTACCGTTTTTTCCACTGGCGGCCGTCCGCGCGCTCCAAGACGGTAGCGCGCAACTTCGGGTCGCCCCGGTGTCTCGCCGGCTACCGCCTGGAACAAGCCTAGGCCCAGGAAACGGCCATCGCCGACCAGCACGGGACCGGCTTGCGCCTCATCAAAGGTAATCTCGGCATGAACCTTCGGGCGGCCGAACAGCCAGACGCGACTTCCTTTGTCTGCGCCCACAGGTAGTCGCCACGCAGCATCTGCGCGAGGTTGGTGGGGATCGAACGGCTCCCGGCGGAGGCGAAACCCGGCGATGCCATCCAGCCCGGCGTGCGTCAGCGCACGCTCGAACAGTGCTCTCTGATCGAGGCGGCGTCTGGCGTCGATTCGGGCCTGCACAGCCGCTTGGTTTTCCCGCATCGGCGGCGTCTTCACGCTCGTTGAAACGGACCGTTGCCCTGGGAGGACAACAGGAGAGACGGATCGCCAGACACGGGCGCGACCAAGATAGCGCTCACGCATTCTGCGCTCGCCATCGTCTCTCTGGTCAATCGGGGCAAGCCGGAGCTTCAGCAGGCGCGACGGCGCCAGTTCGATTTCGAGTTCCTGGCCAGCCAATGCTCGGTGGATGCTCTCCGGCGGAATCGGGAAGTCAGGTGGAACGCTGACGAGAACCCGCCGCAGCAAACCGTCCGCATGGTCATGACCAACCGAAGGAAGTGGCGATACCCGCACGCGTCGCATTTTATCGGACGGGCCAGCACCGCGGCCGGTAATCAGTCGCTCGACCTCTTCCGCCGAAGCGGTCACGCCACGAGGACGGTTACGCAGCGCCTCAAGTATCGTCTCGGACAGCGTCAACCGAACCTTCTGCGCGACAATGGCAGTGGCTTCAGGCTCGATCGGCATTGGCGCATCGCCCTCGCCCGTAGACTGGCGGAAGGCGAACAGAAGATGGGTAGCGTCTCCCATCGAGGGAGCCGCCGGCCGATATCGCACCGGAGGCCGGTTCTCCCGGAGGCTTCCGGTCTTCAACCGAGCTAAGTCTGCTTTATGTCGGGCGGCGAGGCTCTCCAGGGTTCCTTTGCATGGTGACGCCCCGATGGTAGAGGAAACAAGACCCTCGATCGCCGGAGGTTTGGTTGCAAGCCGAACATCCGCCACGGCGTGATCAACACCCGTGCCGAGCACGACGAGTCGTCTAACGACTGTCCGCGCTGCTTCCGCTTGGGGGCGAGCGTCATCGTCGATGGTCCATGCGTAAACGAGAGGCTGCCGGCCGACGAGCCAAGGCCGTACCGCTTTCAGTTCCTTATCGCCGGCGAGCAGCCTGTCGAGATGTGCTCCTTTCTTCAGGGCGGCAAGGTGCCGGTCGGCCTGATTGTTCGGAACGGCAAGCCGGTAGGCACGTAGGTTCCGTGCCCGAGGAGCCAACAATATGTCGGGGGCGCCGAGCGTCTCCAGCCAACACAGCGTCGCCTCCGTCTGCTGCCGGTCCTCCATCACCCAACGGCCCGATAAGGCGCCCGCAACGATAGCCTGAAAGAGGCGCAGCGGCGATGGTGGCCACTCCGGCTGGGCATTCGCATCTCGTCCGTGATAACGGCCGTTGAGGAAGCGGACCTCGATGGAGAACCAGAGGGTCATGGTCTGGCGGCGGCGCCGGCTTCGTCGTCGCTCTTGGCGCGCTTCTTGACCTCGGCCTGTGCTCCGGTCTTCGTCGCGCTCCATGTCTCGTTCTTGAGACCCTTGGGAAACAGGCGATCACGAGCAGCGCGGGTGTAGCTGATGATCTCGTCGTGCGGCAGGTCGAATTCATCTTCCGAACCTTCAAAGCCGACTGCACTCCATCGAGGCGCGTTCTCTCCGTTTTTGGGGTTGGGCGGAACGAGACTACAGCCCTGGCGCAGGAAAAGCGGTAAAGGGGCAGTCACAGCGGCGAGCGCCAAACCAAGGACATACTGGCGAAGAAGACGGCCACGCTCTACGTCGGCTCCGGCGCCGAGGCGGTGAATACCAGCGAGATGAACTGTCAAGGTCCGGACGATACCCTTTCCGCCCTCGACGATCTCGACACCACCCGGTTGCCGCCCACTCGGTGAATCTCGAAAACCTGCTTGTGAGCGCTGAACCAATTCTTTCTTATCCTTACTTTGATCGAGCAATCCCGTCTCGACGTAATCGACGGCCGCAAAATATTGGGCAGCGCGGTTGCGCTTCTCAACCCCATAGGCATCCACCCGCGCTTCGAGCAGTCGGGGGAGTTTTGCGCCGGTACCGCGGCTGTCCCATGCCCCAAAGACCAAGGAGGTAGGGGCAAAGGCAGCAAGTGCGCTGTGATCGCCAACCAATACCTGTTCAAAGGCCTGCTCTACGATAGGTGCCTTGTCCTTGACGGATCGAACCAGGGCGTCGGCCGCGCGGTGTCCCAACTCCAACAAGTTCTTCTGTTGATTACCCGCCGTGATTGTGATTTGCGGCACCAGTTCGGCAAGTGGCGGCTTCAGGAACAATGGTTCGAGCCGATTTGCTTCGGCGCCAGGGGTGTCAAGCGTGACCACGCCTTGCCCGTCAACATCATCAATAATGTAATCGGAAGGGTCACCTTTTCTGGCCGGTGCGAACGTCGGCGGAAAGACGAGGGTGCCGACCACAGGCCGGAGCGGCTGCTCCAGCACCAGGGCGGCGGCACCGCCATCGGCCCAAACATCGAGCTTCTCTTTCAACTCACTCATCGCTGCCTCCCTTTGGTTCGAAAACCTCCACCGCACGGGTAAAGGCCTTGTACTGATCATTCGGCGCACCCGAGACGCCGCTGCGTTCCTTGCGCCCCAGCAAGCGAAAGCCGAACCGGCGCAAACCCGGCGGCTCGAAGGCGCAGCCGGCTGCCGCGCGCGCGAGTTCCACAGGGAGCGGCTGAGTCCAGACGCCAA
>DATJUL010000034.1:0-5183 GCA_035502295.1 Allostellaceae bacterium
CTCGACCCGCTGAGCGCGTCGCGCGGCCCGCTGGCGATCGTGGCGCAGATGAACCTGCAGCTCGCGGAACTCAAGGCGGAGCTCGTCGACAAGCTGCGCAGCGCGCCGCACAGCCCGCAGATCCCGGTGCTGCGCACGCGCACCCGGACGCTCGGCCGGCTGATCGCCGAGGAGCGCGGCAAGATCACCGGCAAGAGCGGTTCGGTGGCGACAGCGGAAGGCGAATACGACCGCCTGCAGGTGCAGCTGACGCTGTCCGAGAAGGCGCTGGCGTCGGCGTTCCTGTCGCTGCAGCAGGCGCGGCTCGAGGCACAGCGGCAGCAGCTCTACCTGGAGACGATCACCCAGCCCAACCTGGCCGACTATCCGCTTTATCCGAAACGCGCGGCCTCGTTCGCCACCGTTGTCGTGACCTGCCTCTTGGCCTATGGCATGGCCTGGCTGCTGGTCGCCGGCGTGCGCGAGCACGCCTCGGCCTAGCCGGCTCAACCGATCGCGGGCGGCGACATGATCAGGCTGTCGGGCGTCGGCAAGACCTATCGTACCGAAACAGGCACCCATCACGAGGTGTTGAGCGGGGTCACCTTCGCCGTCGCGCCGGGCGAAAAGGTCGCGCTCATCGGCCAGAACGGCGCCGGCAAATCGACGCTGGTGCGGCTGATTTCCGGCATGGAACTGCCGACCGCGGGCACGATCGAGCGCACGATGTCGGTCTCCTGGCCGGTCGGGATCAACGGCGCCCTCGCCAACGGCATGACCGCCAACGACAACATCCGCATGATCTGCCGGCTCTACGACAAGCCGTTTCGCGAAACCCAGGCGATGGTCGAGGACTTCGCCCAATTGGAAAAATATCTGTCGGAGCCGATGTCCACTTTTTCCGCCGGCATGCGGGCGCGGCTCAACTTCGCGCTGTCGCTCGCCGTCGATTTCGACTGCTATCTGATCGACGAGATCATCGCCGTCGGCGACTACCGGTTTCAGCGCCGGTGCCAGGAAGAGCTGTTCGAAAAGCGGGCCGATCGCAGCCTGATCCTCGCCTCGCACGTCGCCGAGCATATCCGGGATTATTGCAGCCGCGCGATCATCGTGCATCGCGGCCGCGCCAAGGAATTCGACGATCTGGAACTGGCGCTCGAAATCTACAACGATTTGTGAGCGGGACGGCTCACGTCCCCCTCGGCCCAGGCCCAGATGCGCACCATGCCGCTGCGGCCGCGCAGGCTCTGCTCCCCTTCGTCGCGCAGCTGCGCGAGCAGCGCCGCCCCCTCGGGCGACGGCGCGGTGCGGATCGCCGCGACGACCGCATCGGCCGCCACCAGCGGCGTCTCCAGCTCTCGCGTCAGCCGCTGCAGCCGGCTCGCCGTGTTGACGGTATCGCCGATCACCGTGAATGACAGGCTCTGCCCGCCGCCGACATCGCCGATGACGGTCGGGCCGTAATTCAGCCCGATGCCGATCGCCAGCGGCGGTTCGCCGGCATCGCCGCGTTCGCGGTTCCACTCGCCCAGCGCGGCGACCATCAAATCGGCACATTTGAGCGCGTTGACCGCGTCGTCCGGGCAGACATCCGGCATTCCGAAAATTGCCAGCACCTCATCGCCGATGTATTTGTCGACCGTGCCGCCGCAGACGAAGATTTGCGCCGTCATGCATTCGTGGAACTGCCGCAGCAGCGCCGCCACCGCCTCGGGCGGCATGGCCTCGGCCATCTGCGTGAAGCCGACGATGTCGACGAACAGGACCGCCACGGTCTCGCGCCGCAGCGCCCCCAACGGCTCGTCGCGCCCGGCGAGCATGTCGACGAGGTTCGGCGAGAAATACCGCGCGAGATTGGCGCGCGCCCGCTCGGCCGCAGCGCGCTGGCGGTCGATCTCGCGGATCCGGCCGATTTCCGCCAGCGTCTTGTTCATCGTCACTTCGAGGTCGGTGAGATCGACCGGCTTTGTCACGAAGTCGAAAGCGCCGCGGTTCATCGCGGTGCGGATGTTCGTCATGTCGCCGTACGCCGAAACGATGATCGCCCGCACCGGCGACTGGCAGGCGCGCAGTTCGGACAAGAGCGTCAGACCATCCATGACCGGCATGTTGATGTCGAGCAGCATCAGCTCGATATCCGGCTCGGCCGCGAGCGCGGCCAGCGCCTCCTCGCCGTGACGGGCGAAGCGGAACTCGAATTCGCCGCTGCGAATCTGCCGGCGAAACCGCTGCCGGATCAGCAACTCGAAATCGGCCTCGTCGTCGACCGCGAGGATTTTCGGCATGCTCATTCGCTGATACGGTGTCAAACGGATGGCGAAAACTGTCGCAACTGCTGTTTCAGGCGGTCGAAATCGACCGGCTTTGTGACAAATTCGGCGGCGCCGTATTCTTTCGCGAGCCGGCGCCGCTCTTCGTCGCCATAGGCCGTCACCATGATGACCGGCAATTCGGGGTGGCGCTGTTTGGTTTCGCGCAGCAGCGTCAGCCCGTCCATGCCCGGCATGTTGATGTCGGACAGGATCACGATCAGCTGCGGCCGCACGCCGTCTTCGAGTTTGGTCAGCGCCTCTTCCCCGGAGGCGGCGAAGTGCAGCACATAGGCGCTCTGGCGCACCTCGCGACGAAAGCGCTGACGGAACAGTTCGCCGACATCGGGCTCATCATCGACGATCAGGATGCTGACGCTCATGCCGGGCTCCCGGTGGTCGCGGGCTGGCGACGCCGCGGCAGGCGCACGGTGAATTCGGTGAATTCGCCCTCTTCGCTCGCAACTTCGATCGTGCCGCCGTGCTGCTGCGTGACGATGTCGTAGCTGATCGACAGGCCGAGGCCGGTGCCCTCGCCGGTCGGCTTTGTCGTAAAGAACGGTTGGAACAGCTTGTCACGGATCGCCGCCGGGATGCCGGTACCGTTGTCGCGCACCCGCACCTCGACGGTGTCGTCCAACTCGCGCGTCGAGACGCGCAGGGTCGGCCGATAGCCATTGGCGGCCGCGCGGCTTTTTTTGTAGGCGGCATAAAAGCCGTTGCCGAACAGGTTGAGAAAGACGCGCGTCACATCCTGCGGCACCAGCTCGACCGGCTTCAGCGACGCGTCGAGGTCGCGCTCCAGCGTGATGTTGAAGTTCTGGTCCTGGGCGCGGGCACCGTGATAAGCGAGGTTCAAGGCCTCGTCGACGAGGGCGTTGAGATCGACGGATTGCCGCTCGCCGCTGCCGCCGCGCGAGTGCAGCAGCATCGATTTGACGATGCCGTCGGCGCGCGCGCCGTGCTCGGCGATCTTGACGAGGTTGCCGGAAAGCAGCCCGGTCGTCTCATCGATCTCGGCGCGCGTGTCGACGTCGAGCGTTGCCCACCCCGCGGCCGCCATCTCCCGCAACTCGTCGAGCAGCTCGACCGACAGCGTCGCGAAATTGTTTATGAAATTCAACGGGTTCTTGATCTCGTGCGCGATCCCGGCGGTGAGCTGCCCCAGGGCCGCCATCTTCTGCTGCACGACGAGCTGCTGCTGCGTCGCTTTGAGTTCGGCGAGCGCCGCCTCGGCGGCGTCGCGCGCGGCGCGGATTTCGGCCTCGGCGCGCCGGCGTTCGGCTTCCAGGCGATCACGTTCGATGAGGCTGTCGCGCAGCATGCCGAGGGTCCGCGTCATCGCCCCGATCTCGTGCGCCGCGGCCGGCGGCATCTCGGCGGCAAGGTCGCCGTGTGTGATCGCGGCCATCGCGCGGTTGAGCCGCCGCAGCGGCAGCGTAATCGAACGCACGATCGCCGCCGTCAGCAGCAGCGCGATCAAGAGCGCGGCGATGCCGCCGGCGATCGACAGATCGACGGTGCGCCGCGCCTTGCGGATCGTCGCATCGCGCGTTGCCACCGCTTGTTGTTCGAGGCGATCGACGATGCTGTTGATCTCGTCGTCGACCTTCATGACGTGGGCTTTCGCCTCGGCCATCAGCGCGTTGCCGCCGGCGCTGTCGTCGCTCGAATAGGCGTCGGCGGCACGGTGCGTCAGCCGGCTCAACGCGTCGACTTCGCTGCCGACCGCGGCGACGCCGGCAGGATCGAGCGGCGCGATCGTCTTCAAATCGGCATCGAGCTTCGCCTTCGCGGCATCGGCGTTCTGTTGCGAGCGTTCGAGCTGGGTTACCGCAAAATCGGTGACCCAATATTTCAAATCGGCGAAATGCCGGCTCGCCAGGTTGGCGTTGCGGACGATCGAGACGAGCCGCGCCTCTGCCGCCAGACTTTGCGAGTCGCGTGCCGATTGGTGGATCAGGAGGGCCAGCGACGCCGCAAGAAACACCAGCAGCAGTCCGGAAATCGAGAGCAGCCGAGCGCGGATCGAAAGAGACGGCATCCTCGATGACTTCTCGGGCGCTCCGGTTTCCTGTGGCGCTGGCAGGGACGATGGTTCGGCGATGCCGGCGCGAGCCGTCGCCCTTGGAGCAGCCGCGCGGCGCCGCCACGATGCGGTAAAATCCATCGGCTGCCCTCCTGGGCGGAATTATGCCGATCGCCGCCCGCGCGGCAACAGGCCTGCGACACGGGCCGCATCCGTCACTCCCCACCGCCCGACCCGCTCATCACATCAGGCGGGCGATCGCGATGGCGACCGCGACCGCGGCGGCAAGCACAAGGACCGCGCGCGCCGCGCCGGCCAGGTGCGGCGGCGGCACGCTGTTCGGCAACCGCTTGCTGCCGGCGATCATCGGCCAAACGAGATTCTGTCCTTTGACGAAACCGTAAACGATGATCGCCAGCACATGCAACGCGATCGCGGCCAGCAGCGCGTCCCACAACAACGTATGCGCCGCGTCGATCGCATTGGCAATGCCGGCCGGCGTCATCGCGGTGAAGCGACCGACATCGGCGACATCGTTGGCAACAAAGACCCCAGTCAGCGTCTCGCCGAGCAGCAGCGCGAGGATGAGCAGCACCATCCAGCCGCCCGCGGGGTTGTGTCCCGCCTGCGCGTCCGGCTCGCGGCGCAGCGCATGCGCCAGATGGCGCCACGCCGCCGCCGGCGTCGCGAGGAACCGGGTGAAGCGCGCCGTGTCGCTGCCGACAAAGCCCCAGGCGAGCCGGAACAGCACCAGTGCCAGCAGCGCCTCGCCGAGCCGTTCGTGCCACCCCATCCAGTTGAGCCGCCAGGTTGCGTAGGCAAGGGCCATCAGCAGAACGGCGATCCAATGGAACAGGCGGGTCGGC
>DATJUL010000035.1:0-12604 GCA_035502295.1 Allostellaceae bacterium
CTTTCTGCCCGACAAGGCGATCGACCTGATGGACGAGGCGGCGGCGCGGCTCAAGATGGAGGTGGATTCAAAACCGGAAGAGATCGACGAACTCGACCGCCGCATCGTGCAGCTGAAAATCGAACGCGAGGCGCTGAAGAAGGAGCACGACCCGGCGTCGCAAGACCGCCTCTCAAAGCTCGTCAAGGAACTGGAGGAACTGGAGCAGGAATCGGCGACGCTGACCGCCGAATGGCAGGCCGAGAAATCGAAGCTCGCCGGCGCGCAAAAGCTGAAGGAACAGCTCGACCAGGCGCGCGCCGAACTGGAGCAGGCGCAGCGCAAGGGCGATTGGACGCGCGCCGGCGAATTGACCTATGGCGTCATTCCCGGCCTCGAACGCCAATTGAAGGACGCCGAGGGCGCCGAAAAGGCGCGCATGCTGGAAGAGGCGGTGACGCCCGAGCATATCGCGCAGGTCATCTCGCGCTGGACCGGCATCCCGGTCGACAAGATGCTCGAAGGCGAGCGCGCCAAGCTGTTGCAGATGGAAGAAAACCTGCGCCGCCGCGTGGTCGGCCAGGAAGAGGCGGTCGTCGCCGTGTCGAACGCGATCCGCCGCGCCCGCGCCGGGTTGCAGGACCCCAACCGGCCGATCGGTTCGTTCCTGTTCTTGGGACCGACCGGTGTCGGCAAGACCGAGTTGACGAAGGCGCTCGCCGAGTTCCTGTTCGACGACGAGGGCGCGCTCATTCGCATCGACATGTCGGAATACATGGAGAAGCATTCGGTGGCGCGGCTGATCGGCGCGCCGCCGGGCTATGTCGGCTATGAGGAGGGCGGCTCACTGACCGAGGCGGTGCGGCGCCGGCCCTACCAGGTGATCCTGTTCGACGAGGTTGAAAAGGCCCACCCGGACGTGTTCAACGTGCTGCTGCAGGTGCTCGATGACGGGCGGCTGACCGACGGCCAGGGGCGCACGGTCGATTTCCGCAACACGCTGATTGTGTTGACCTCGAACCTCGGCAGCGAGGCGCTCGCCAGCCTGCCGGACGGGGCCGACATCGAACAGGCGCGGCCCATGGTCATGAACGCGGTGCGCGCCGCGTTCCGCCCGGAATTCCTCAACCGGCTCGACGAAATCCTGCTGTTCCGCCGGCTGTCGCGCGAGGATATGAAGGGCATCGTCGCAATCCAGCTGCAACGGCTGCGGAAGCTCTTGGCCGACCGCAAGATCGCGCTCGAACTCGACGGCGCGGCCGAGGCGTGGCTCGCCGACAAGGGCTACGACCCGATCTATGGCGCGCGGCCGTTGAAGCGCGTGATCCAGCGCGAATTGCAGAACCCGCTGGCGCAGCAGATCCTCGAAGGCCGCATCCCGGACGGCGCGACCGTGCAGGTCGGCGCCAGCCCGCTCGGCCTCACGATCGCGGAAGTCGCGCCGGCGATGGCCGCGCAATAGCCGTCGTTGCGCTCGCGGTTGCCCCGCCGCGGCGGCCGTGCCATATCCCGCGCCAGTGATGCGGGTGCGGCGCTGCCGCGGGAGGGGGAACCGGCGTGTCCGATCAAACCACGTCATCCGACCGCGCGACCCAACCCCTCGCCGCGCCGCGTGCGGCGAACGATGGCCCCCCCGCCCGACAGTCGCACCGGCTGCGCGAAATGGCGTTGCGGCTCGCCATTCTCGCGGCCGCCGGCGCGATCGTCGTGCTGTTCACGACGCAGTGGAACCGTTGGGTCGGCGATGCCGGCCGCGAGGTCACCGACGACGCCTATATCCACGCCGATATCACGCCGCTCAGCGCGCAGGTTGACGGCAACATTCGCCGCGTCGCGGTAAACGACTTCCAGCGGGTCAAAAAGGGCGACCTCTTGGTCGAGATCGACGAGGCCGACTACCAGGCGCGGGTCGAACAGGCCGACGCGGCGCTGGCGCAAGCCGAAGCGGCAATCGGCAACATCAAGGCGCAGAAGGCCAGGCAGAAGGCCGAGGTCGCCGCGGCCGACGCCGCGATCACCGCGACCGAGGCCGATGTCGTGCAGACCCGCGACGAGGCGGCCCGCCAACGCGCGCTGCTCGCCAGCACGTTCGGCACGACGCAAAAGGTCGAGCAGGCGGATGCCGCGGCGGAGCGCTTTGCCGCCGACCTGCGGCGCGACCAGGATGCGCTCGCGGCGCAGCGCAGCGAGCAGGCGGTGCTCGACACCGAGGAATCGGAACTGCGGGCCGAGATCAAAGAAAAGAAGGCGGCGCTCGATCTGGCGCAGATCGATCTCGGCTATACCCGCATCGTCGCGCCGGTCGATGGCGAGGTCAGCCAGCGCGGCGTGCAGACCGGGCAGTACGTCCACGCCGGGACCCAGGTGATTTCGGTCGTGCCGCTCAGCGACGTGTGGGTCATCGCCAACTACAAGGAAACCCAGCTGACCCATGTAGCGGTCGGCCAGAAAGCCGAAATCAGGGTCGACACGTTCCCCGGCATCGTCCTCGGCGCGCATGTCAACAGCATCGCGCCGGCCAGCGGCTCGCAATTCAGCCTGCTGCCGCCCGACAACGCGACCGGCAACTTCACCAAGGTCGTGCAGCGCATCCCGGTCAAATTGCTGCTTGATCCCGGTGATCCGCTGATCGGCCGGTTGCGGCCGGGGATGTCGGTCACCGCGACGATCCTGACCGACAGTAAGCCGGCCGCGCAATGACGATTGCCGCCGGCATCGCCGCGGCGACGGCGCTGCCGTTTGCGCTGCGCGGCCGCTGCGAGCGCCCGCTGTTGGGCTGCATCGCGGTCATCGTCGCGGCGGTGATCTCGACCCTCAACGCCCGCATCACGACGTTCGGCCTCGCCGACATCCGCGGCGGATTGGGGCTCGGCTTCGATGAGGGATCGTGGATAGCGACGGTTTTTTTTGCGGCACAGATGCTGGTGACGCCGGCGGCCGCCTGGATGAGCACCGTGCTCAGCACGCGGCGGGTGCTGCTGTGGACCGGCACGGTGTTTGCCGCTTTGTCGATCCTGCCGCCCTTTCTGCACGACTACGACACGCTGATCGCGGTGCAGTTTGTCCGCGGCCTCGCGGTCGGCGCCTTCATCCCGGCGGCGCTCGGTTTCATCCTCCGAAGCCTGGCGCCGCGATGGTGGATCTGGGGCATCGCGGCCTATGCGTTTCGTTTCGTGTTCTCGCAGAATATCGGCGGCGCGCTCGAAGGCTGGTATTCCGACACCGGGCACTGGCAGTGGATCTTTTGGGAGAACGTCGCGCTGACCCCGGTCATGACGATCCTCGCCGGGGTCGCGATGCCGCGCCGGCCGATCGATTGGGAGGCGTGGTACCGCACCGACTGGGTCGGCATCGTCTATGCCGGAGTCGGCTTTGCCTTGATCTATGCCGGGCTCGACCAGGGCAACCGGCTCGACTGGCTCAATTCCGGCACGGTCAGCGGTCTGCTGCTCGCCGGCGCCTTGCTGGTCGCCGCCTTCGCGGTGCACGAGAGCCGCACCGAATACCCGCTCATTCATCTGCGGGTGCTGGTCAAGTCGAGCGTCGCGGTGCCGGCGGTGCTGATCTCCGTCTTCACCTTCGGCGTCACCGCGACTTCATTCGTGCTGCCGGATTACCTGACGCGGGTGCAGGGGTTGCGGGCATTGCAGATCAGCCAGGCGCTCTATTGGGTGGCGTTGCCGCAGGTCATTCTGGTGCCGCTCGTCGCGCTGTTGCTGAAACGGATCGACGCGCGGCTCCTGCTGATGCTCGGCTTCGCGGTCATCGCGGTCGGCAGCTGGCTCGACACCGGGCTGACGCATGACTGGATCAGTGCCAACTTTGTCCCGTCCGCCGCGGTCGAGGCGGTCGGGCTCGCCTTGGCGATTACGGCGGTGATCACCTTCACGATCGCCAATATCACGCCGCCGCAAGCGGCGGCGATCGCCACGACGATCCAGATCGCGCGGCTGCTCGGCAGCGAGTTGGGCAGCGCGCTGATCCAGACCTTTGTGCGGGTGCGCGAGCAGATTCATTCGAATTTCATCGGGCTGCATTTGATCGCCGGCTCGACGGCCGCCGAGCAGGCGACGACGCAGCTCAGCGCCCCGTTCGGCGCACGGCCGACCGGGCTTGGCGCGGTCGCGTTGCAGGGCGCCGGCCTCCTGGCCGATCTCGTGCGCCGCGAGGCGTTTGTGCTGGCCTATATCGACGCCTTCTGGCTGATCGCCTGGGTGTCGCTCGGCGGCATGCTGCTGATCCTTCTGTTGCGGCCGCCGCCGCCCAACCCGCTGACCCCGCCGCGCCTCGCCTTGCCGCGATCCGTGTGACGGCGCCAGCCGCCGCCGCGCCGTAGGCGCCCGCTATTTCGCGGCGGCCGGCAGCGCGCTGCCGGCGAAATGCGGCATGACCTCCGCGGCGACGATCTCGAACTGCTCGATCATCACGTCTTTCGGGGTCGAGATCGGCGCCGAGAAATTGATGTGCTCCATGCCTGGGTATTTCTCTTCGATACCTTTGAGGAACACGACGAGATCATCGGGCGTGCCGGCAAACCACGACCCCAATTTCATGAAATGCTCGACATTCGGCACGCCGGCCGCGTCCCAGCCGCCGCGCTGGGCGACCGCCGCGATCTGCTCCGGCGTCAGGCCGGGGACAAATCCCAACGGCGCGAACATCTTGACGTGCTCTTCGTAAAGCGGCGCGAGGCGGCGCAGCGCCTCCTCGCGGGTGCGGGCGACGAGGCCATGCACGCCGAGCATCAGGTTTTCGCCGAGTTTCCAGTGCTTGCCGGCGCGCGCCGCGGCGTCCTTGTAGGCCTGGATCGGCCCCGCCTGCATCGTCGCGGCACCGCCGCCAACCGCGCCCTTGATGTCGTACTTGACCATGAAATCGAGGCCGCGCGGACTGGCGCTGACGATCGGCTGCCAGCATTCGACCGGCCGGTTGACCGGGCGCGGCACCAGCGTCAATTCCTTCAGCTGATAGCCGCGATAGGGCACCTCCGGCGGCAGCGTGTAATGCTTGCCGTGGTGCGAGAAATGCTCGCTGTCGAACGCCTTGAACAGGATCTCGACCTGCTCCTCGAAGAGTTCGCGGTTGGCGTTCTGGTCGATGATCGGCGCCCCGAAGGTCTCGACTTCGCGGCTGTGGTAGCCGCGCCCGACGCCGAAGATCGTGCGGCCTTTCGTCAGGATGTCGGCGGTCGCGAAATCCTCGGCAAGGCGCAGCGGGTGCCACATCGGCGTGATGTTGAAACCGCAGCCGATCTTCAGCCGTTGCGTCACATGCGCGAGATGCACGGCGCACATCAGGATGTTGGGGAGCGCCTCATAGCCCTCGTGCTGGAAATGGTGCTCGGCCATCCACAGCGTATCGAAGCCGAGCCGATCCATCGTCTTCGCAATCGCCTCCATCTTGTCGTAGACGCCGGCGAGATGCTCGTTGGTAAAGCGCCGATCGTTGGCCGGCGTCGCGTTCTGGCCGTAATCGGGAAAATCGACATGGCCGGCATAGACGGTGGCGAATTTGTGGATCATCGGGGTTCCTCCGGCAATTCGTGAACGGCGTTCGGAAAATTCTGTCGGCCAGCTTAGCGGCGCGCGCCGCGTCAATCCATCAGCTTCTCGGCCAGGTAGGTGAATTCGAGCGCATGCCGGCGCGCGCGCTCCTCCAGCGTCGCGGCGGCGGAGTGCCCGCCCTCGATGTTCTCGTAATAGAGGAACGAGAGGCCCATCGCCGCCATTTTCGCCGCCATCTTGCGCGCGTGTCCCGGATGAACCCGGTCGTCCGCCGTCGAGGTCACGAACAACGGCTCGGGATAGGCAACCCCCGGCCGCAGATTGTGATAGGGCGAGATATGGCGCAGGAATTCGGCGTCGTCGGCCTTGTCGGGGTCGCCGTATTCGGCGATCCATGACGCGCCGGCCAAGAGCCGGTGGTAGCGCAGCATGTCGAGGAGCGGCACCTGGATCACGATTGCGCGGAACAATTCCGGCCGCTGCACCAGCATCGCGCCCATCAGGAGGCCGCCGTTCGACCCGCCCATGATGCCGAGCCGGCGCGGCGAGGTGATGCCGCGGCGGATCAGGTCCTCGGCAACCGCGATGAAATCGTCGAACGCGCGCTGGCGGTGATGTTTCAGCGCCGCCTCATGCCAGGCGGGACCGAACTCGCCGCCGCCGCGGATGTTGGCGACAACATAAACGCCGCCCCGCTCGACCCACAATTTGCCGGCGACGGCGGCATAGGACGGGAACAGCGACACCTGGAACCCGCCATAACCGTACAGCAGCGTCGGCGCCGAACCGTCGCGGCGCAGCGCAGTCGGCCGCACGACGAAATACGGCACCGCCGTCCCATCTTTCGAGGTCGCCGCGAATTGGTCAACGACGCAAGTCGCGGCATCGAACCGCGCCGGCAGCGATTTGACCGGCTCCGCCATCGCGGCCGCGGCATCGGCGAGATAGAGCGCGTTCGGCGTCGCAAAGCCGGCGACATCGAGAAACGCGCGGTCGTCGCGGTCATTCGCCGCGACGATGCTGATCGAGGCCTGATCGGGCAATTGCAGCGGCGCGGCGAGCCAGCGCCCGGCCTCGTGCCGGTACGACACCGCGCTGCCCCGCACATCGCGGTAGATCGTGACGATCAGGCGATCGCGGGTCGCCGCGACCTCCTCGATCGCCTCGCGCGGCCCCGGTGCGACGATCAGCTGCGCCTCGGCCGCGCCGGCGTCGGCCAGGCACGCGGCAAGTTCGAGCGAGACGAGCGCGCCGGCCGGGAAGGCGCGCCAATCCTCCTCCAGCGAAAAGATCATCCTGCCGGCGACAAAGCCGCGGAACGACGCACGCCCCGGCACAGGCACGCGCAGGGGACCCTGCGGCGTCAGCAGAAAGCGTTCGCTGTGGAAGAAATCGACCTGGCGGTTGACGAGGGTGCCGCAGGCCGCGCCGACGGCATCGCGCAGCACGCTGACGCTGACGCTGACATCGTCGGCCGTGCCGGCATAGAGCTTCTCGGCCGCGGCGAGCGGCGCGCCGCGCCGCCAGCGTTTCAGGATGAACGGGTAGCCGGATCGGGTCATCGTGCCCGGTCCCCATTCGCGCGCGACGAGCAGGGTGTCGGCGTCGAGCCAGGTCGCGCTCTGCTTGCCCTCGGGCAGCAGGAAGCCGCCCGCGACAAATTGCGCCGCGGCGAGGTCGAACTCGCGCGCCTCGTCGGCGTCCTTGCCGCCGTCCGACAGGCTGACCAGCGCGCGGCGATCCTCCGGCGGCAGCACGGCGGCGCCGTGGAACACCCAGTTGCGTCCCTCGGCGGCCGACAGCGCGTCGAGGTCGAGGAGGGCCCGCCACTCTGGTTCGGCGGCGCGGAACGAATCGAGGCTCGTCGTCCGCCAGATGCCGCGGACGTGGCGATCGTCCTGCCAGAAATTCACCAGGCGGTCGGCGAGAAAGCGGGCGTAGGGGATACGGTCGCGCGCCGCGACGATGGCCAGCGCCTCCTGGTGGAACGCGGTGTAACGCGGATCGCTTTCGAGCGCGGCAAGGCTGCGGGCATTCTCGCGGCGTACCCAGCCGAGCGCCGCCTCGCCCGCAACCTCTTCCAGCCAGATGAACGGATCGTCGCTGTTCACTTGCCACCTCCTGTCCGAGTTTGCCGCCGATCGCCGCGGAGGGCGAGGACGCAGTTTGGCGCAATTTTCGGCGCCGTCGTTGACAAGGCCACGGCTCGGGCTTATCTCCCGCGATCCGGAATCGCCGGAGGGGATACCGCCGGATCCGTGTGGGCGCCCGTGGCGGAATTGGCAGACGCGCACGGTTCAGGTCCGTGTTCCGAAAGGAGTGGTGGTTCGACTCCACTCGGGCGCACCAAGCGGAGGTTGCCATGGCCGATTGGGCGAAACTGCGGGGCGCCTGGGAGCCGCGCGCGTTGAGCGTGCTGCGAATCGTCATCGGGCTGCTGTTTGTGGAACACGGGATGAACAAATTTTTCGGCTTTCCGCCGAGTGCCATGCCGCATCATCCCTATGTGCTGTTGACGCTGGTGCCGGGGTTGGCCGGCATCCTCGAATTCTTCGGCAGCATTCTGATCGTCATTGGCCTGTTCACCCGGCCGGTCGCGTTCATCCTGTCCGGCGAAATGGCGTTCGCCTATTTCATGGCGCATGCGCCGCACGGCTTTTTCCCGCTGCAGAACCATGGCGAGGCGGCGGTGTTTTACTGCTTCGTCTTTTTCTACCTGTTCGTCGCCGGCGGCGGCGCCTGGGGCCTCGATCGCCTGCGTGCGCGGCCGGGCGTGAATTGACGCGCCGCTTGCCGGGGTGGATAGTCTGCCGGTTCGCTGCGGCAGCATCGGCGGGACGAGCGGAACGATGACCCACCATCTCCATCAGGGCGACCTGCCGGAGGGGCTGCTGTTCGGCGACGCGGTGGCGATCGACACCGAGGCCATGGGGCTCGACCCGCACCGCGACCGGCTGTGCCTCGTGCAACTGTCGCGCGGCGACGGCGACGCCCATCTCGTGCAGCTCGCCGCCGGCTGCTACGCCGCGCCGAACCTGAAGCGGCTCTTGGCCGATCGGACCGTCACCAAGCTGTTTCACTTCGCGCGATTCGACATCGCGATGCTTTACCATTATCTCGGGGTCATGCCGCAGCCGCTCTATTGCACCAAGATCGCCTCGCGCCTGGCGCGCACGTTCACCGACCGGCACGGGCTGCGGGATTTGTGCAAAGATCTGCTCGGCATCGACTTGAAGAAGGAGCAGCAGAGTTCGGATTGGGGCTCGCCGACGCTGAGCGAGGAACAATTGCGCTATGCCGCCGCGGACGTATTGCACCTGCACGCGCTGCGCGCCCGGCTCGACGCGATGCTGGCGCGCGAGCGGCGCGGCGATCTGGCGCGGTCCTGCTTCGAGTTTCTGCCGGGCCGCGCCCTGCTCGACCTCGCGGGCTGGGCCGAGCAGGACATCTTTGCGCATTAGCAGGATTGCCGGTTGCTGGAGGTGGGATTTGGCGGAAAGCTTGGCGGCCGTTTCAAGTGATGCCGCGACGATGCAACGGCCCGCCGGTCTCGGCGAGGATCTGGCGGTCGGTCGCCGCGTGATCCGCGCCGAGATCGAGGGGTTGCAACAGTTGGCGCGCGCGCTCGACGGCACGTTCGGCGCGGCGCTCGATCTCTGCGCCGCGGCCAAGGGCCGGCTCATCGTGACCGGGATCGGCAAAAGCGGGCATGTCGCGCGCAAGATCGCGGCAACCCTCGCGTCCACCGGGACGCCAGCGCTGTTCGTCCATCCGGCCGAGGCGAGCCACGGCGATCTCGGCATGATCGGCCTCGAGGACGTCGTGCTGGCGCTGTCGAATTCCGGCGAGAGCGGCGAATTGGCGGCGATCATCGGCTATTCCCGCCGCTTCAAAATCCCGCTGATCGCGATCACCGCCGGAGGCGGCTCGACCCTCGCCGACGCGGCCGATGTCGTGCTGCTGCTGCCGCCGGCCGCCGAAGCGTGCCCGATGGGGTTGGCGCCGACCACCTCGACGACGGTCATGATGGCCTTGGGCGATGCGTTGGCGCTCGCCCTCTTGGAGCGCAAAGGCTTCTCGCCGGCCGATTTCCGGCTGTTCCATCCGGGCGGCAAACTGGGCCGCAAGCTGCTGCGGGTCGCCGACATCATGCATTCGGGCGAGGCGGTGCCGCTCGTCGCGCCGACGATGCCGATGTCGGAGGCGATCCTTATCATGACGGAAAAGAGTTTCGGCTGTGTCGGCGTTGCCGACGATTGCGGCCGGCTGATCGGGGTCATCACCGATGGCGATCTGCGCCGCCACATGGATGACGGTCTCCTGGCGCGGCGGGTCGCCGATGTCATGCACCCCGACCCGAAGACGATTGCCGCCAGCCGGCCGGCCGGCGAGGCGCTGGCGCTGATGACCGGCCGCGCCCCGCCGACCACCTCGCTGTTCGTCGTCGATGCCGCCGGCCGCCCGACCGGCTTTGTGCACATGCACGATTGCGTGCGCGCCGGGGTCGCGTAGTGGTCAGCATTCCCGAGCCGGCGCCGCGCTTTGCCGACCGGAGGACCGGAGAGGCGCGGGACGCCGGCGCCGCGCAGCTTCGCCACAGTCGCCGCGTCGCCGTCCTGCGGCGACTGCTGCCGGCGATCGGTGTCGGCCTCGTGCTGCTGATCGCGATGTGGCCGCGCCTCGCGCCGCTGTGGGAGCGCATGCGGTTCGCCTTTCCGGCCATCAACCTGCGCGACGCGCGTGAACTCGACATGATCCGTCCGCGCTATGTCGGCACCGACCGCAACGGCCACCCGTTTGTCGTCACCGCCGCCTCGGGCCGCCAACTGCCGAACCGCCAGGATTTGATGTCGCTGCACCTGCCGCGGGCCGACATCAAGACGCACAGCGGCGCCAACATCGTCATCACCGCGGACACCGCGATTTACCAGAGCCAGGCGCAGGTGCTCGACCTGTTCGGCCACGTCACGCTGATCCACCAGAACGGCACGAAATTCGTGACGCAATCGGCGCGGGTCGAGGCGGCCGGCAATCGGGCGGAGGGCCACCAGCCGGTGGCAGGGCATGGCCCCTCCGGCGATGTAACCGCTCAGGGCTTCCGCCTCCTCGACAAGGGTGACCGCATCCTGTTCACCGGCCGCTCCAATCTGCTGCTGCGGAGCGTCAAGCCGGTGGCGCCGAGGGACCCGCCCGCCGGCTTGCCGGCGTCGGTGGCCGAGGCGGCGCGGCAGACCGACGCCGAGGCAAAGCCGCTCTTGGCGGCGGCGCGCCCGGGGCGGCATGCGTTGGCCCGCGCGGCCGGTCATCAGGCGCGACGCCAGGCGGCGGTTCGCCGCCGCCGACGCGGCGAGCGGACGCGGAGATAGACATACGATCGCGATGCGCCAGCGCCGTTGCTCGATCGGGTATGGCGGAACGGTTGGTCGCCTGGGCGCCGTTCTGCTCCTGCTGCCGCTGCTCGCCGCGTCTCCGGCGCCGGCGCAGACCACGGCGTCGGCACCCGCCGCCGCCAATCAGCCGGTCCGCATCCAGGCCGATTCAGGGATCGAATGGGACCAGAACGCGCATGTCTATATCGCGCGCGGAAACGCCGTCGCGATCCGCGGCCCGAGCGTGGTGCACGCCGATATGCTGATCGCGCATTACCGCGAGGTCAAAAGCGGCGGCAACGTCAGCGGCAAGACCGAGATCTACCGGGTCGACGCCGACAGCCATGTGGTGCTGCAACGGAACGGCGACACGGTGACCGGCGACCGCGCGGTCTACGATGTAGATCGGGGGATCGCGGTGGTGACCGGCCGGCATCTGAAAATGACGACACCGACCGACGTCGTCACCGCGCGCGACAGTTTCGAGTGGTACGAGAGCAAAGACATTGCGGTGGCGCGCGGCGACGCGGTGGCGATCCGCAACGGCCGCACCGTCAAGGCGGATATCCTGACCGCCTATCTGCGCAAGGCGGCGCCCGCCGGCACGGCCGCTTCCCGCCCGCCGGCCGGCGGCAAGCCCGCTGCGACGCGGGTATCGGCAACCGGCGGCGTTGCCGACCCGAACGAGTCGAAGATCAGCCGGATCGACGCGCAGGGCCATGTCGTGATCAGTAACGGCGTCGATACCGGGCGCGGCGATTTCGGCGTCTACAACGAGGACACCGGCATCGCGACGCTGATCGACCATGTCGTCATCGACCGCGGCAAGGACGTCATCACCGGCCAGCGCGGCGTCATGGACCTCAATCGCAATATCGCGCGCATGCTGCCGGGCGGCGCGCCCGGCCACCGCCGCGTGTACGGCCTGTTCGTGCGCGACGCGCAGCATCAGGCCGCGCCGGCGCACCCGCCGGCCGCGAAGTCGCGGCCGGCAGCCGGATCGATACGATGAGGCACAGCCGGCCGCCGCCGCCCCGCTACGCCGGCCCCGTCTGGCTCACGCAGCCGCCGGACGAGGTGCGGCCGCCGGCGCGCGCGCCGCGGCTCATCGCCGACAATCGTGGCCTTGTCGGCCGCGGCCTCGGCAAGAGCTTCAAGCGCCGCCCGGTGTTGCGCGATGTCCACCTCGCGGTGCAGCGCGGCGAAGTCGTCGGGCTGCTCGGCCCCAACGGCGCCGGCAAGACGACCTGCTTTTATATCATCACCGGCCTGATCGCCGCCGACACCGGCGTCGTCGAACTCGACGGCCAGGACATCACCGAACTGCCGATGTATCGCCGCGCCCGCCTCGGCATCGGCTATCTGCCCCAGGAGGCCTCGATCTTCCGCGGGCTCTCGGTGGAGCAGAACATCCGCGCGATCCTCGAAGTCGCCGAGCCCGACCCTGAGATCCGCGAGGCGAAACTCGACGATCTCTTGGCGGAATTCTCGATCAGCCACTTGCGGCGCGCCGCGGCGATGGCGCTGTCGGGCGGCGAGCGGCGGCGCTGCGAGATCGCCCGGGCGCTGGCAACGACCCCCAATTTCATTCTTCTCGACGAGCCGCTCGCGGGCATCGATCCGATCGCGGTCGGCGACATTCGCGACCTCGTGGCGCACCTGAAAGACCGCGGCATCGGCGTCTTGATCACCGATCACAATGTGCGCGACACGCTGAAGATCGTCGACCGGGCGTACATCATGCATGATGGA
>DATJUL010000036.1:0-8273 GCA_035502295.1 Allostellaceae bacterium
GGCGAGCGGAGCGAGGTTGTAAACGGCGCGCCGCGCGGTATCCTGCACGCCATTCGAAATTTCCGTATCAGGGGCGTGCGCGATGCAACAGAAGTTGATCTCCGGCGACAATCACATCGATCTGACCTATTGCCCGGCCGATTTGTGGTCGTCGCAGGCCCCGGCGAAATGGAAGCATGCGGCGCCGCGCACCGAGATGCGCAACGACGGCCTGCACTGGATGATCGGCAACCTCGATCGCGGCATGTGGAACGGCGTCGGCCCCGGCTTCCTGCCGTATCAGAAGGGCGCGTTCGGTCATATCGACGAGATGAAGGAATTGGGCTTCGAGTGGAATTATTTCCCCGGCGCGCAGCCGCGGCCGACGACGCCGGAGCTGCGCCTCGCCGATCTCGACCGCGATGGCATCGAAAAGGAGATCGTCTACGGGTGCCTCTTGGCCAACGATCTGATCGACGACCCCGAGCTGCGCACCTGGGTGTATAAAATCTACAACGATTGGGCGGCCGATTTCGCCCGGCGGTCCGATCCGAACCGCATCTTTCCGCTGGCGATGGTGCCGAACACCGACCCCGCCCTCGCGGCGGCCGAGGTGCGGCGCTGCGCCAGGATGGGCCTCAGAGGCGGCGATCTGGCGTTCAAGGGCATGACGCCGCCGCTCTATCACCCGGGCTGGTTCGCGCTGTGGGAGGCGGCGGCCGAGTGCAAATTCCCGATCTCGTTCCATTCGACCGGGTTCAAGGCGATCCGCGCCCCCGACACACCGGAGATGCAGCAGGAGGTCATGACCCAATGGCGCCTCGTGCGCTCGGCCTTGTTCCAGCTCGACACGATGGAGGTGCTGGTGTCGGTGCTGGCCTCGGGCGCCTGCGAGAAATACCCCGACTTCAACTTCGTGCTCGGCGAAAGCGGCGTGACCTGGCTGCCCTATGTGTTCGACCGGCTCGACACCGAATACGAGGACCGCGCGAAGAGCCTCAATTTCAAGCTGAAGCCGAGCGACTATTTCCGCCGCCAGGGCTTTGTCACCTATCAGCAGGACAAATACCTGGAACCGATCGTACCGCTGATCGGCGAAGACAACATCATCTGGGGCGCCGACTATCCGCACCCCGATTGCATCTGGCCGAATTCGCACGCGACCTTGGCGAAAAACCTCGCCGCCTTCTCGCCGGCGGTGCAGCAGAAGATCACCTACGACAACGTCAGCCGGCTCTATGGGCTGAACTGAGCGGCAACCGGGCGCCGGGGGCCTCCCGGCGCCCTCTTCCCCGCGTCGAACGCGCGTGGCGATAAGCCGCTGAACAGCGGCAATTTTGCCGCGCGTTGCGCCGCCGCAATCGGTTACAGTCGGCGCAATCGATCGCAGGGGAGGGGAAAACCATGACAATGCTGCGTATATCGCGCCTGCTCGCGGCGGGCGCGCTGTTCGTGCTGCCGTTGTTCCGCGCCGCGCCGGCGCAGGCGGCCGAGCCGATCAAGATCGGCTTTGGCATGGCGTTGACCGGCGGCCTCGCCTCGGCCGGCAAAGGCGCGCTGCTGGCGATGCAGATCTGGGAAGAAGAGACCAACGCCAAGGGCGGGTTGCTCGGCCGCCCGGTCAAGCTGGTCTATTACGACGACCAGAGCAACCCGGCGACGGTGCCGGGGATCTTCACCAAGCTGCTCGATGTCGACAAGGTCGATCTGGTGGTGGGCGATTACGGCACCAATCTGATCGCGCCGGCGATGCCGATCGTCATCTCGCACAAGATGGCGTTCATCTCGCTGTTCGGCCTCAACGTCAACAGCCGGTTCCATTACGACCGCTATTTCTCGTTCGTCCCGACCGGCGGGGCGCATCCGTCCGAGAGCTTCTCGAAGCCGTTCTTCGAGGTGGCGGCGCGGCAGCACCCGAAGCCGAAGACGCTGGCGATCATCGCGGCCGATTCGGAATTCGCGCTGCACGGCGCTGATGGCGCGCGCGCCAATGCCAAGGCGATGGGGATGAAGATCGTCTATGACAAGACCTATCCGCCCGGCACCGCCGACTTCACGCCGATCGTCCGCGCGATCCAGGCGACCAACCCCGATGCCGTGTTCGTGGCGGCCTATCCGCCGGGTTCCGCCGGCATGACACGCGCGATCAGCGAGATCGGGTTGAAGACCAAGTTGCTCGGCGGCGGCATGGTGGGGCTGCAATATGCCTCGCTCAAGACCGATCTCGGTCCGGAGCTCAACGGCATCATCGATTACGATTTCTGGGAGCCGGCGAAAACGCTGCTGTTTCCCGGCGTCAACCACTTCTTGAAGACATACCAGGCCAAGGCCAAGGCGGCCGGGGTCGATCCCCTCGGCTACTACCTGCCGCCATTCGCCTACGGCTATCTGCAGGTCCTGGCCGAGGCGGTCGAGGGGACGAAGGGCCTCGACCAGGCGAAGCTCGCCGCCTACCTGCACAGCCATACGTTCAAGACGATTGTCGGCGACATCAAATTCGGCGCCAACGGCGAATGGGCCGTGCCGCGCGTGCTCGAGGTGCAATACCACAGCGTCGCCGGCCACGGCCTCGACCAATGGAAGAGCGATGAACGGCAGACCATTCTGTGGCCGCCGAACTACGCCACCGGCACGGCGATCTATCCCTACACCAAGGCGAGATAGAACCGCCCTTCGAAGCGGTCCGGCGCTGAGCGCCGGACCGCCGGCCGGTGTCAGTTGGCGGCGGCGATGCCGGCGCCGGTGTAGCGCCAGGTCCTGCTGTCGGCGACCTGCTCGGCGGCGTGGCGGGCTTCGAGCTGGCCGAGCGCGTGGCGGATCGACGTGAACGCCATCGCCACCCCCTTGTCGCGCTGGATCGCGCTGCGGATTTCGGCCGGGCGCAGCGGGCGCGGCGCGTTGGCCTGCAGCACCTCTTCGACATAGCGGGCATTGGTGCCGCGCTGCGGCCGCGACGCCGTCTGGCGACCGCGACGCGCGGCCGGCGCCGCCGCGCGCGGCGCGGCGCGGCGTCCGTTTGGCGCCGGGGAGGGCGCTTGACGAGGAGCGCGTCGCCGGCCGGCCGGCACGGCACCGGGCGCGGCCGCGCCGGGGACCGGCTGGGCGGCAAGGTCGCGAACAGCCTGCATCGCCGCCGCGTAACCCTGAGCAAATGCCTCGCGGCGGATCGCGTCGATCTGCTCCTGCAACTGGTTCACTGCCGTTGTCTGTGCCATGGCGGTTCGCCCCTCCCTGAAAAGGCGACGAGTATTACACATCTGCAACTGCCGCAACAGACCGCTTCGCCGCGGCGGGACTACCGGAATATGTCAGTCGAGGCGTTCGCGCGGCGGCCGCGTGTCCGCTACCAGATCGCGCAGCAGCGGCTTGCCCGGCAGCGGCCCGAGCGTCACCACCGTGCCGGCGCGCAGGCGGGTTGTGCAGGCATAAGCGACGCTGCCGTCGATCGCAATCGTACATTCCTTGCAGACATTCGCATTGATGCAGCTGTAGCGGATCGCCAGTGACGAATCGCGATGCGTGCGGATCCAGATCAGCGCGTCGAGGACTGTCGCGCCGTCCTCGAACGGGACCGCAAATTCCTCGTAATGCGGCCGCTCCCCCCTGCCGCCGCGGCGGATGCGCAGGCGCGCCGTCGCCGGTGTCATCGCATGGCCTCGACCGTGAGGCCGCCGTTCGGCGGCAGTGCGACGTGCTGATGGCAGGCCCACAGGGGATCGGTGTCGGGGAAATCCTCGCGCTGGTGCGCGCCGCGGCTTTCCTCGCGCGCCAGCGCCGCCTGCGTTACCGCCTCGGCCGCGCAGAGGCCGGCACGCAACGCGAACCAGTCGGCCAATGTCGGATTGAACGCGCGGCCCGAGGCGACGGCCAGCTCCGGCAGCGCCCGGCGCATCGCCGTCAGCCGATCGGCAGCGCGGGCCAGACCGGCAGCGGTGCGGAACGGGCCGACCTCGCGCCACATCACCTCGCGCAGGTCGTCGAGCAGTGCGGCGGCGCTGATATTGCCGCGCTGCCCGTCGCGCAACCGGCGGATGGCGTCAACCGCCGGCGCCGCCGGCCCCGCATCCCATCCCTTGCCGCGGGCCCGGGCATGGGCGGCGGCAAAGCGGCCGGCCCGTTCGCCGAACACCAGGGCCTCGGGGATCGCGTTGCCGGATAACCGGTTGGCGCCGCTGGCGCCGCCCACCGCTTCGCCGGCCGCAAAGAGGCCGGAAACCCGGGTCGCCATCGTGGCATCGACCGCAATGCCGCCCATGTGGTAGTGCGCGATCGGCGCCACCTCGACCGGCATGCGTCCGAGGTCGATGCCGTTCGTCGCCAGCCGCTCGATCACCGGCCCGAATGCCGCTTCGAGATCGACGCGCGGCACGTGCGCAAACGACAAATAAACCCCGCCGTGCGGCGAGCCGCGTCCGGCCGCAACCTCCTTCTGGATCGCATAGGTCGCGATGTCGCGCGGCGTCGTATATCCGGTGCTTTCGTCGCTGCCGTAATCGGCCAGGAACTCGCGCCCGTTGCCGTCCAAGAGGCGGCCGCCGAGCTTGTAGCGAAACGGGTCCCACATGATCGGGTCCATGCCGACAAGGCGCGGCGCCAGATGACCGATCGGAAAGAACTGCACGAATTCCATGTCAACGAGTTCGGCGCCGGCGGCAAGCGCCAGCGCGTAGCCGTCGCCGCCCATATTGGCCGAGGCGCTGTTGCGCCGGAAGATGCCGCTGAGCCCGCCGGCCGCGATGACAACGGCTTTGGCGGCGATCGTCACCGGCTCGCCTGCCGTGTGGTCGAGCGCGACGGCGCCGACCGCTTCACCGCCCGCCGTCACGATGTCGGTGACGATGAGGTTGCTGACGCGGCGGATCGCATCGACGCGCCCGACCTGCCGCCGCAGCGTCGCGGCGACGGCCGGGCCGGTGTTGAGGAAATCGACATAGCAGCAGCGCGGCCGCGAATGGCCGGGCGCCGTCACCTGCGCGATATGGCCGTCGCGCCGCGCCCAGCCGACCCGCCATGCGTCCATCTCGCGGATGCGTTGGGGCGCCTCGCGGCACAGCACCTCGGCCAGTGCCTCGTCGCACAGACCGCGGCCGGCGGCGAGCGTGTCTTCGAGGTGCAGGGTCCAGTCGTCGGGAGCTTCCTCGCCGAGCGAAGCGGCGACCGTCATCTGCGCCATTATCGTCGCGCCGCCGCGGCCGACGAGGCTCTTGTCGGCCAGCAACACCTGCGCGGCGCCGGCGCGCGCCGCGGCGAGCGCGGCATACATGCCGGCGCCGCCCGCCCCGACGATCAAGACATCAGTTTCAATGTGGGTCATACCGATCCACTCACGCGGGCGCACGGCGTCAAGTTGCGATCGGATTCAGAAAGGATCGCCGCGTTGCTATCGAGAACGACGCGGCCATTCCGGTGAAGGTGCATCAGTGCCTCGACGGCGTGTAGACGGTATGTGACGCTCGCGTGCGAGAGCTATGGACGAACGTTGGTGACAGGCTGACGGGATGAAGGCGGCGTATCGTGGGGGTGTTCGCGCCTCCGGTTCTCCAGCAAAGAGTGATACGCCGTGTCGGATGTTGACGTCGCCAGGCTGCAAATTGCGACCGTTATCAACATATCACTCCGACTTTACTGCCCGTTCCGAGATTTGTCACTCCGTCGCTCTCGGCTCCGCTCCGCCGGCCGCGAGCTGGAGCCCGAGGTCGCGATTTGCCGCTCACGCGCCAATCATGGGCATCATCGCCCTTACGAATGATTTAACGTTCTGCGGCAAGATGGCCGCCAGCAATTTGCGCAGCCGATTGACTAATGTACGATCGGGCGGCACAAAATTACGCCATTCGGTCATTTTCAAGTACTTTAAGTACTCGTCGCGGCGCGGGTGATCGCACAAGTAGCTCCACGGCTTCGATCCGCCGTTGTAGTGGATGATGCGCGCGTCGCGCCGCACTCTGGCAATTTCGGCATCAGAAAGCGGCAGTTGCATCGGTCCGCCGAAGAACGGCCAGATTGCGTTCCACTTATAATCCAGTCGCTTTCTGCGATCATGGAAACAGGCATTCAAGGCATCTTGATCATAGAGAACCCGGTCAGGGTTGGCGTTGATATAATCGAGCACAAGCTGCGTCGCCCCGGTGTCGCGCCATTGAGCGAGATCGATCACCAGCACGCCGGCGTTGAAATAGCCGTCTTCCCAGCGCATGCCGAGCCGTTCGACGCCGCGGTCCGCGCCGGGGATATCGACGGTGCCGAGCAGATTGCCGGCGAGATCGCAGTGCCACAGTTCGGCGATGCCGCCGACCACCACGATGTCGCCGTCGAGATACAGCACCCGCTCGACATCGCTCCCAAAGAATGTATCGACCCACAGGCGCGAATAGGTATCGATCGTGTAATGGGCCAGCGGATTGAGCGGGAACAGCTGGTCCGCCGGCGGACTGAATTGCCGGAATGCCAGGGAATGATTGGGGAAACCCGCCAGCGACCGGCGCAGTCGATGCTCGTCCAGGCGCTCGGTGGGGCGGTTGACGACGACAATGTCAAAGAACAGATCCGGGCTGTTCGCCAGCAGGGAGACGAGGCACACCGCGGAATGCTGCACATAGGCAGCATCGCTGCAGATCAGCGTCGGGACAACGCTCGGCCGCATCATGCGGCTGCCCGGCGACAAACCGCCTGCGTCGCGGCCGCCGACGACAACCGTTTGCCCGCGCGGCTCAAGCGGAGAGGAACGGCACAATGCAACGCCCGCGGAAGCAAGTGTGCGAACGGCGACGCGGTTTCGGGATTCCACACAGGTACTAAAGCTCCCAGCTTCAAGCTGCGGAAACATTCGCGACGGCCTGCCCCGCGACGCGAATGATATCATGATTGCGGCGGGCTTTCATCCCCGGAGAGGCACCCGGACCGGCCGATGCGGCGCTGCCGCGTTTGCCTCGGCGCATCCTTCGACGGCCGGTTCGCTCTCGCGGATGGCTCCCCGGCGGTCGGTGCGCTAATATAGGGTGGCAATTGTCCGCAACCGGAGGCAAGCGGATGCGTGCGGTGTGGTACGACCGGCAAGGGGCAGCCGACGAGATTCTGGTCTGCGGCGAGCTGCCGACGCCCGAAGCGGGGCCGGGCGAGGTGCGGGTGCGGCTCGAAGCCTCGGGCGTCAACCCGAGCGACACCTATCGCCGGCGCGGCGGTCCGGGGCAGCCGATGGAATATCCCCGAATCGTGCCGAACAGCGACGGCGCCGGCATCGTCGACCAGACCGGTCCGGGCGTGCCCACTCGCTGGCTCGGAAAGCGCGTGTGGCTTTACAACGGCCAACGCAACGGTCGCTGGATGGGCACCGCGGCGGAATACATCGCGCTCGACGTCGATCTCGTCACCGAACTGCCGGAACACGTCTCGTTTGCCGAAGGCGCGACATTAGGCGTGCCGTGCATGACGGCGCACCGCTGCGTCTTCATGGCCGGCGCCGGCGCCGTCCATGGCCGCACGGTGCTGGTGACGGGCGGCGCCGGCGCGGTCGGGCATTATGCCGTGCAGCTCGCCAAATGGGCCGGCGCGACCGTCATCGCGACGGTCAGCTCGGAGGCCAAGGCGGCGCGCGCCAAGGCGGGCGGTGCCGACCATGTCGTCAACTACCGCACCGACGATGTCGCGGCGCGCATCCGCGATATGACCCGCGGCGAGGGCGTCGATCATATCGTCGACGTCGATTTCGGCGGCAATCTTGCGGCGACGCTCGCGTCGCTACGGCCGAACGGCAGCATCGCGGTCTACGCGACAAACGGCGACCGCACGCCGCGCGTGCCGATGCGCGAATTGATGGGGCGCAACATCAGCGTGCACGCCATGTCGCTGCCCGGCTCGCCGCACGCGGCGCGGCGGCGGGCGCAGCGCGACATCGCCCATTGGGTCGCAACGCCGGGGCGTCTCCTGTCGGTCGCCGGCCGGTTTGCGCTGTACGAAACCGCGGCGGCGCACCGCGCGATCGAAGCCGGCGGCAAGACCGGCACGATGGTCGTCGAGCCGCAGCGCTGACGGGTCTCACGCGGCGGCGAGCAGATTGCGAATATCGGGCAGGTGCTCGCGGCCCCAAAATAATTCGCCGTCAAGCACGAAACTCGGCACGCCGAACACGCCGTGCGCCTCGGCCGCCCGCGACACGCCGGCGACCTCGCGCCGGCCCTCGCCGGCGAGGTAATCGGCGACCCCGGTCGGGTCGGCCCCCGCTTCCCCCAGCACCCCGGCGACGACGGCGGCATCCTCGATGTCGAGTTCCCGCTTCCAGAAGCGTTCGAAGGTGA
>DATJUL010000037.1:0-3721 GCA_035502295.1 Allostellaceae bacterium
TTGAGCAAGAGGCTGGAGATCGTCTCGTTGACGCCGCGCCAGTGGCGCAGACCGCCGGCCAGCGCGATCCACGCCGCGCCCGCCGCGGTCCCCGCCAGCGCCATCCCGGCCAGCGCGACGGCAGCCGGCGCGTCGTGCAGCGTGACGCCGGCCATCGCCGCGGCAAGGCCGCCGATCACGAACGCGCCTTCGTTGCCGATGATCATCAACCCGGCCTGCGCCGGCAACGCCGTGCACAGTCCGGTCAACAGCAGCGGCGCGGCGCGGGTCAGCGTGTTCTGTACCGAGAACCACGAGCCGACCGAACCCTCGACCATGTAGCGGTAGACCGCGAGCGGGTTGACGCCGGCGCAAGCGACAAACGCGCCAAACAGCAGCAGCGACAGCACCAGCGCGCCGACCGGGATCAGCACCGCCTCGGCGGCGGCGCTGCCGACAAGCCAGCCCGCGCCGCCCGGGCTGCGCGGCCGTGGCGCCGCCAATACCGCTGCGGTCTCTTCGACCATAGCTTATCGCTTTGCCAGGTCAGGTTTGGTCGTCGTTCCCGCGCAAGCGGGAACCCAGGGCCGGCGACCGGCGGCTGCCCTGGACCCCCGCTTTCGCGGGGGTGACGGAGAAATGGTCAGACCTGCGCTGGTCATGTTCTACGACGGCAGCGCGCCGAGCACGCCGTTGACGAGAAAATGCATCCCCTCGAGCTTGGCGTCGCTGGAATTGGACTGGATCAACTCCTGCCCGGCGGCGACCACCGTCTTGCCGGTATTGTCGTCGAGCGGCCCCTTGAAGATGACGTACTCGCCGGCGGTCAGCCCGGCTTTCACTTCGTCGGCGCGCTTCCTGGCCGCTGCCGATACCCGCGGGCCATAGGGCGATTGCTTGATCAGGCCCTCCTTGAAGCCACCGCGATAGAAATTCGGGATCGGTTCGCCCTTCATCCACATCGTCACGAATTTCGGATAAAGGTCGATCCAGTTCCATTCCGCGCCGGTCAGATACGCCTCGGGCGCCAACGCCGCCTGGCTGCAGTGATAGCCGCACACCGAAGCGCCGCGCTTGGCCGCGGTCTGCACGACGACCTTCGGGCTGTCGACGTGCATCGTCACGACGTCGGCGCCGCCGTCGATCAGACTGTTGGTCGCCTCCGCTTCCTTGACCGGCATCGACCAGTCGCCGGTGAAAATGACCCGCGTCGTCGCTTTCGGATTGATGAGGCGGGCGCCGAGCGTGAACGCGTTGATGTTCTGCAGCACCTGCGGGATCGGCTTCGCCGCTACGAAACCGAGCTTGCCCGATTTGCTGGTATAGCCGGCGACGATGCCGTTGACATGTTGCGCCTCGAAGATATAGCCGAAATAGCTGCCGATGTTCTTCGGGTCCTTCGGCGTCCACAACCCGCCGCAATGCTCGAACCGCACCTTCGGGAATTTCGGCGCCTCGCGCAGGATGTAGGGGTTGAAATAGCCGAACGAGGTCGGGAACAGCAGGCTTGCGCCGTCCTCTTCGATCATCGACTCCATGGTCTTGGTGACGGCGATGTCTTCCGGCACGTTCTCTTCTTCGAGCACCTTGACATCGGCCATCTTCTTGACCGCGGCGGCGCCTTCGGCATGCGCCTGGTTGTAGCCGAAATCGTCGTGCGGTCCGACATAGATGAAACCGACCGTTGTCTCGGCCGCGAAGGCCGGGCGGACCGGCAACCCGATGCCGAGCGCGGCGCCGGCACCAACTGCCGCAGCGCCGCCCAGCACCCGCCGGCGCGAAATTCCCTGTGATGCCATGAGCTCGCTCTCCCCTGCGATCGGTGTCTGACGCCGTTTCGCCGGCGCCGCCGCAAGTCGCGTGCCAAATGGTCGAGCGTCGCGGCCACGCCGCGGAGCCTCGTGTTTCGGGCCGCAAACGCGCGTCAATGACGAATTGATGACCAAATTTTAATCAGTCATGCACAGAGGGTGGGCGACGGGATCGTCGCCGCGGGGGGAGCAATCGGCCCTGGCCCGGTGCGCCGTTTCTTGCACGCAGGCGCAGGCGCAGGGGCAACGGAGGAACGCAGCGGCCATGCAGCATCGTGACGCGACGATGAGCCTCGATCTGGTCCGGCTGAGGCGCTCGCTGCTCGCCGGCAAACTTGGCGCTTCGGCGCTGATCGACGAGGTTTTGCGCCGCATCGCCGGCGCCGACGGCGACCATGTATGGATCTCCCGCGTGCCGGAAGGGGCGCTGCGTGCGGCCGCTGCGGCGCTCGACGAGCGCGCGGCGCGCGAGCCGGAGGCGATCCGGCGCCTGCCGCTGTTTGCGATCCCATTCGCGGTCAAGGACAACATCGACGTCGCCGGCCTGGCGACGACGGCCGGTTGCCCGGATTTCGCCTATCGCGCCACGACGACGGCGGCGTGCGTCGCGCGGCTGGAAGCGGCTGGCGCGATCCTTGTCGGCAAGACCAACATGGACCAGTTCGCGACCGGGCTGGTCGGCACCCGCTCGCCCTACGGCGTGCCGAAGAACCCGTTCGACGCCCGGTTCATCCCCGGCGGATCGAGTTCGGGGTCGGCGGTCGCGGTTGCGGCAGGCCTCGTCAGTTTTGCGCTCGGCAGCGATACCGCCGGGTCAGGCCGGGTGCCGGCGGCGTTCAACAACATCGTCGGGCTGAAGCCGACGCGCGGCCGCGTCAGCACGCGCGGCGTCGTGCCGGCGTGCCGCTCGTTGGATTGCGTCTCGATCTTCGCGCTGACCTGCGACGATGCGGCGCAGATCCTCGCGATCTGCGGCTTCTATGACGCCGCCGACCCGTTCTCCCGCACGGCGCCTGCGGCCGCCGCGGAGATCGAGGCGCCGTTTCGCTTTGCGATGCCGGATGCGGCTGCCATCGACTGGAGCGACGGAAGCGACGCCCCTGCCCTGTTCGCGGCCGCAGCATCGCTCGAAGCCTTGGGCGGCACGCGCGTCGCGGTCGATCTCGCGCCGTTCCTGGCGGCCGGCGACATGCTCTACAACGGCCCCTGGGTCGCCGAACGCCTCGCCGCGATCGGCGATTTCCTCCGTCGCTCGCCGGGGTCGCTGCTGCCCGTCACCAGCGGCATCATCGCCGCCGGCGCCGATTACCGCGCCGTCGATGCCTACCGGGCGAGCTATCGCCTCGCCGAACTGCGCCGCGAGGCGGACGCGCTGTGGCCGCAGGCCGATCTGCTGCTGCTGCCGACCGCGGTCTTGCACCCGACGATCGCGGCGGTCGCCGCCGAGCCGACCCTGCTCAACGCGCGTCTCGGACGCTACACCAGTTTCGCGAACCTGCTCGATCTCGCCGCGATCGCCGTGCCGGCCGGGTTCGGCGCCGACGGCTTGCCGTTCGGCGTCAGCCTCATCGCACCGGCCTTCCAGGACGAGGCGCTCGCAGCGCTCGGCGCGCGCCTGCAGCGGCGGCTCGGCCTGCCGCTCGGCGCGACCGGCCATCCCTTACCGGCAGCCTGATCAGGAGAGCGCGGTGCCGCAGGTCGGGCAATCGGGGTCTTTGGCGATGCGGATGCGGTGAAACTGGACGCGCAGCGCGTCGTAGATCAAGAGCGTGCCGTCGAGGCTGTCGCCCAGGCCGAGCAACTCTTTCAGCACCTCGACCGCCTGCAACGTGCCCATGACGCCGGCGACGGCGCCGAGGATGCCGGCCTCCTCGCAGCGCGGCACCGTGTCGGGCGGCGGCGGCTCGCGGAAGAGGCAGCGGTAGCACGGA
>DATJUL010000038.1:0-8324 GCA_035502295.1 Allostellaceae bacterium
CCGGCGCGACCTCAGCACTTGGCTGGCGAGGTGGCAGGCCAAGTATCCCCGGCTGTGCCACTGGGTCGAGGACAACATCGAGGAGAGGCTGACCTATTACCGGCTGCCGCTGCCGCACCACAAGCACATGAAATCGACCAATGGACCACTTGACGGAGCACAAGAAAGAGGCCTTGCGGGCCTTGGCCGCCTGACCGCGGCCGGGCGTGGGCGACGCTGCGCGACACGGGGGCTCCGCGCCGCCCACACCCAACATCACCAGCCGCTTTTGCCGAACTTGACGCACACAACTCCGCGAAGATCATCCTGTTCGATCATTGCAAGCTGCTGATAGCACAAGGAAAACTTGCACAACCGCCTGAGATTCCTATCGGGACAAGCTCGTCGTAGCCGACATGGCATCATCCCGTCCATCCGGCAGATCGGGCCGGTGCGGGGTCAGGCGGCGAGCGCGTCGGCGGCCCGGTCGGCCAGCGGCAGTGACGCGGTCAGGCCCGGCGATTCGATGCCGTAGAGGTTGACGAGGCCGGGGATGCCGTGCGCCGCCGGTCCCTGCACGACAAAATCGGCGGCCGGCTCTCTGGGGCCGCTGATCTTCGGGCGGATGCCGGCATAGCCCGGCTGCAATGCGCCGTCGCGCAGCCCGGGCCAATAGCGCCGCACCGCCGCATAGAACGCGTCGCCGCGGCGCGCATCGACGGCGTAATCGACCCCCTCGATCCATTCGACATCAGGGCCGAAGCGCGCCTGGCCGGCCAGGTCCAGCGTGATGTGCACGCCGAGCCCGCCCGCCGGCGGCACCGGGTAGATCAGCCGGCGGAACGGGCTGCGGCCGCTCAGCGTGAAATAGACGCCGCGGCAGAAATAGGCGGAGGGGATCGTCTCCGGCGGGATGCCGGCGATCGCGCGGGCCAGCGCCGGCGCATAAAGCCCGGCGGCATTGACCAGGAGCCGGCAGCGGATTGTCGTCGGGTCATCGCCGCCGACCGTGAGCTCGAACCCGTCGGCCCGGACATGGCCCGAACACACCGGCGCACGGAACGCGATCATCGCGCCGGCGGCCTCGGCGTCGCCGCGATAGGCGAGCATCAGCGCATGGCTGTCGATGATGCCGGTCGACGGCGACAACAGCGCCGCGACACAGCTGAGTTCGGGTTCGAGGCGCTGCGCTTGCGATGCGCTCAGCCATTCGAGGTTGGTGACGCCGTTGGCGCCGGCCGCCGCCGCGATCTTCTCGACGCCGGCGATTTCATCCTCGCTCGTCGCGACGATCAGCTTGCCGAGCGGCGCATATGGCACGTGATGGTCATGGCAATAGGCGTAGAGCCGTTCGCGGCCCGCGACGCAGGTCACGGCCTTCAGGCTGCCCTGCGGGTAATAAAGCCCGCCGTGGATGACCTCGCTGTTGCGCGAGGAGGTCTCAGAACCGATCGTCGCGGCGCGTTCGAGCACGACGACCTCGTGGCCCCGCTGCGCCAAGGCGCGCGCGACCGCCAGCCCGATGACCCCGGCCCCGACAACGACTGCCTCGACTTCGTCCACCGCCGCCGCTCACCTCTCAGCGAACATCAAAAAAGCTTCGTCATTGCGAGGAGCGCAGCGACAAAGCAATCTCAATCGACGGCTCAATCTGCGCCGGGATTGCTTCGCTTCGCTCGCAATGACGATCGAACCGGGCGCCGTTCAGGCGGCGGTTTCGGGCGGGGCTTTCAATTCGACCGTGTTGCCGTCGGGATCGGTGATGTAGATCGACGAGCCGTAGCCTTCGGCGCCGTAGCGGCGGCGCACCTCGCCGGGGTCGATGCCGTGGCGGCGCAGATGCGCGGAGAGCGCGGGCACGTCCATGCGTTCGATCTGCACCGCAAAGTGATCCATGTTGCGCCCTTCGTCCTCGTCTTCGGTGCGCGGCACGAGATCGATCATCGCGGCGCCGGCGCGCAACTGCACGAGGCCGATTTCCGGCAGGCGGCGCTCGATCGGGCAGCCCAAGACGTCGCCGTAAAACCGAATCGCGCGGTCGATGTCGGCGACGCGCAGCACGATGTGATCGAGACCCTTGAGGCGCAGCGCGGGATCGCCGATTTGGGCTGGGCGGTGGGCAAGCGTCGCGTCATCCGGCATCGCATAGCTCCTTCAGTGAGATGACTTCGGCGGCATCGGCGCTACGACACCAGCTTCGCGAGCTTCGCCTTGATCTCGCCGACCGTGTCGTCAGGGGTGATCGTCGTGACGAAATGGCCTTCGGGGTCCATCACATAGACGAGCGCGGTGTGGTCCATCTCATAGCTGCCGTCGGGTTCGTCATGCTTGGCATAATAGACGTGATAGTCCTGCGCCGCCTGTTTCACGGCGGCGGCGGTGCCGGTCAGGCCGATGATCGGCGCATCGAAATTTGCGGCATAGGCCTTCATGACCGCCGGCGTGTCGCGCGCGGGATCGACCGAGATGAACACCACGCCGACATCCTTTTTCTGCCGCGCGTCGAGGTCGTCGTAGACCAGCGACAGATTGTTGAGCATCGTCGGGCAGACGTCCGGGCAATGGGTGTAGCCGAAGAATACGAGGCGCCATTTGCCCTTCAGGTCGGCGTTGGTGAACGGTTTGCCGTTCTGGTCGATCAGATTGAACGGGCCGCCGACCACGCTCGCCCGCACGCCCGCCCCGGCGTGCAGCGCATGCAGAACGATGCCGCCGGCGGCGAGGATCAGCGCCGCCGCGAGGCTGATTGCGACGAGCGGAAAACGCCGCGAGCCGGCCGGCTTCGCCGCCTTGCTGTCGCTCGTGGTGGGCATCGCTGCGGCCCCCTTTGCTGTGCCAGTTTAGCGCGCCGGCGCGGGTTCGGACTCGATTTTTTCGCGTTCGCTCATGCCGGCCGGCCGCAATGATGACATCGCCGGCGGGCTTCACTAAGCTGCCGCCGCGGAGGGAACCAGCGTGCGCAAGGTTGCGGCAAGCAGTGTCTACGATGTGCGGCAGCCGGCCGGGCGCGCGATGCCGCTGGTGGTCGCCTCGCCGCACAGCGGCGCCGATTATCCTGAGGATCTGCTCGCCGCCTCGCGCCTCGATCCGGTGACCCTGCGCCGGTCGGAAGACAGCTTTGTCGATGCGCTGTTCGCGGCGGCGCCGGAACTCGGCGCGCCGCTCCTCGCCGCACGCTTCCCGCGCGCCTATCTCGACGTCAACCGCGAGCCGTGGGAGCTCGACCCGGCGATGTTCGCCGACCCGTTGCCGAATTTCGTCAACACCCGCTCGCCTCGGGTGCGCATGGGGCTCGGCACGATTGCCCGCATCGTCGCCAGCGGCGAAGAAATTTATGCGCGCAAGCTGCGCTTTGCCGAGGCGCGGCGCCGCGTCGAGGGGCTCTACCAGCCGTATCACCATCAGCTGCGCCGGCTTGTCGACGAGAGCGAGGCGGCGTTCGGCGGTTATCTCCTGATCGACTGCCATTCGATGCCGTCGGCCGCGGGCGCCGGCGGCAGCCAGGACGGCGCCGTCGATATCGTGCTTGGCGACTACCACGGCGCGTCCTGTGCGCCGTGCCTGGTGGACGCGGCGCGCACCTTTCTCGCCGGCCGCGGCTTTGCCGTCGGCCTCAACATGCCCTACGCCGGCGGCTTCACGACCGGCCATTACGGCAGCCCGCGGCGCGGCCGTCACGCCCTGCAGATCGAGATCAACCGCGCTCTCTACATGGACGAGCGCCACTACACGCGAAAGCCGGGCTTCGACAAAATCGCCGCCGACATGACGGCGCTCCTCGCCCATCTCGGGCAGGTCGCCGAGGAATATTTCGGCGCCCCGCGCCGCGCCGCCGCGGAATAGCGCGCGCCGGCGGGTGCGGCTTTATTTACACCCGGCGGTCTTCGCGCAGGATCGCGAACAGCAGGTGATCCTGCCACCTCCCGTCGATCAGCAGGTAGTTGCGGGCATAGCCCTCGTGCTGAAACCCGGTGCGCAGCAGCACCGCGCGGCTCGGCACGTTGGTCGGCAGGCAGGCGGCCTCGACCCGGTGCAGGCGCAGCCGGTCGAAGGCAAAGTCGAGGATGAGCGGCAACGCCGCCGTCATGTGGCCGCGCCGCGCGAACGGCTCGCCGACCCAGTAGCCGAGGCTGGCGGTCTCGGCAACGCCGCGGCGCACATTGGACAGGCCGATGCCGCCGACCAGCGTGTCGTCGCTGTCGAAGATGAAGAAGTTGTAGCCCTGGTCGGTGCGCCAATCGTCGGCGTAGCGGGCGAGCCTGGCGCGATAGCTGGCGCGGCTCAGCGCGTCGGGCGGCCAGGTCGGTTCCCACGGCGTCAGGAACGCGCGCGAGCCGGCCCTGAGCGCCGCCCATTCGTCGTAATCGCCGCGCTCCGGCGGGCGCAGAAACACCAGTTCTCCGGCGAGCCGGAACGGCTCGGCCCGCGCGGTCACGAACAGGCGGGGAAAGGTCTTGCGCTGCGCGGCCATCGTCCGGTCCGCCTCCGCGATCAGGCCGCGAGCCGCGCCCGCAGCCGGTCGAACCCTTCCAGCCGGCCGATCGGCCCGAGCGCCGCCAGCGTCGGCGGCGCGCTGTGCCAGCGCCGGATGACGCGGAGGATTGCGGCGTCGTCCACCGCCTCGATGCGGCGCACCATGTCGGCCGGTTCGAACGGCGTGCCGTGGATCAGCATATGCTGCGCCATCTGCTCGCAGCGCGCCCCGGTGCTTTCGAGCGACATCAGGAGGCCGGCCTTCATCTGCGCCTTGGCGCGGTGAAGTTCGACGGGCTGGAGGCCGTCGGCCAGCTTCAGCGTCTCCTCGCACAGCACCGGCATCAGTTCGGCGGCCTCTTCTTCGCCGGTGCCGGCATAGATGCCGAACAGCCCGCCGTCGCGGAAGCCGTGCGTGAAGGAATGGATCGCATAGACGAGGCCGCGCTTCTCGCGCACCTCCTGAAACAGCCGCGACGACATGCCGCCGCCGAACGCCGTCGAGAGCACCGAGGCGGCATAATAATCGGGGTCGGCAAGCTCGATGCCGGGAAAGCCGAGCACGATGTGCAGCTGTTCGAGATCGCGGTCCTCGCGATGCTCGCCGCCGACGTAGCGTGCCGGTTCCGTCGCGATCAGGCGCTCCGCCGGCAGCGCCGCGAGCAGCCGGTCGGCGAGCGCGACGATCGCGTCATGCGTGAGGTTGCCCGAGGCCGACAGTACCATTTGCTTGGCGCCGTAATGCGCCCGCAGATAGCCCATCACGGATTGCCGCGACAGGCGGCGGATGATCTCCGGCGTGCCCAGCACCGGCCGCCCCATCGCCTGGCCGGGATAGGCGCATTCCTGGAAATGGTCGAAGATGATGTCGTCGGGCGTGTCGTTAGCCTGGCCGATCTCCTGCAGGATGACCTGCCGCTCGCGTTCCAGTTCGGCGGCGTCGAAGGTCGAGTTGATCAGGATGTCGGCGAGGATGTCGAGCGCCAACGGCACGTCTTCCTTCAGCACCTTGGCGTAGTAGGCCGTGCTCTCGCGCGAGGTATAGGCGTTCAGGTGGCCGCCGACCGCCTCGATCTCCTCGGCGATGTCGCGCGCGGTGCGCCGCTCGGTGCCCTTGAAGGCCATGTGCTCCAGGAAATGCGCGGCGCCGTTGATGTCGGGCGCCTCGTGACGCGTGCCGACATCGACCCACAGGCCGAGCGAGACGGTATCAACCGTCGCGATGCGGTCGGTGACGATCCTGAGGCCGTTCGGCAGGATGGCGAGTTCGGTGGTCATGCCGCTCCTCGACTGGGGCGCGCGCGGCGGGCATGGGCGCGCACATAGCGCGCCACGGCGCCGGGGTCGTTGGGCAATACGACGATCCGTTCCGGTTTGTCGATGATTTCGGCGAGCGCCGCCGGCACCGGCGGGCGGATGCCGGTGGCGCGTTCGACGGCATCGGGGAATTTTGCCGGGTGCGCGGTCGCCAGCGCGACGATCGGCCCGCGGCCGCCGCGGTGCCCGATCTCGCTGCGCGCCGCGGCGACGGCGACCGCGGTGTGCGGGTCGATCAGCTGGCCGGCGCGGCGGTACGTGTCGGCGATCGTCGCCAGCGTCGCAACGTCGTCGACCCGGTGCGCCGAGAACAGTGCGCGCGCTCGATGCCAAACGCGCTCGTCTTTCGGCAAAGCGCCGGTGACCCTGAAATCGCCGATAGCCTGGGCCACGGATGCTCCATCGCGGTCGTAGAGATCGAATAGCAGACGCTCGAAATTGCTCGCGACCTGAATGTCCATGCTCGGACTGAGGGTGGCCCTGACCGGCGCGATCGCCATGTCGCCCGAGCCGAAATAGCGCGCCAGGATGTCGTTTTCGTTGGTGCCGATGACCAGCCGCTCGATGGGCAATCCCAGGCGGCGCGCCAGATGGGCGGCATAGACGTTGCCGAAATTGCCGGTCGGGACGCAGAACGACACGCCCTGCGCCGGCGCGCCCAACGCCAGAGCGGCGGCGACGTAATAGACGATTTGCGCCGCGACGCGCGCGAAGTTGATCGAATTGACCGCCGACAGGGCAAGGTCGCGGCGCAGCACGGGGTCGGCGAACAGCGCCTTCACGATGTCCTGGCAGTCGTCGAAGCTGCCCTCGATCGCCAGCGCATGCGTATTGGGCGCCGCGATCGTTGTCATCTGGCGGCGCTGCACGTCGGAAATGCGACCCTCGGGGTACAGCATGAAGATGTCGAGCGCCGTCTTGTCGCGGCACGCGGCGAGCGCCGCAGAACCGGTGTCGCCGGAGGTCGCGCCGACGATTGTCACCGTCTCGCCGCGCCGCTCCAGCACCGCCTCGAACATCAGGCCGACGAGCTGCAGCGCCAGATCCTTGAACGCCAGCGTCGGCCCGTGGAACAGTTCGAGGAGCCACAACCGTTCGTCGAGCTGCACCAGCGGCGCAACGGCGGCATGGCGGAAACGGCCATAAGCGCGCCGGCAAAGCTGCGCCAGCTCAGCCTCGCCGAATGCCTCGCCCGTGAACAGCGCGAAGATCTGCGCCGCCAGCGCAGCATAGGGCAACCCGGCGAGGCCGCTTATCGTCTCCCGGTCGAGTGCCGGCAGGCCCTCCGGCACGAAAAGGCCGCCATCGACGGCGAGGCCGGCGAGCAGCACCTCCTCGAAGCTGCTCGTCGCCGGTTGCGATCCGCTGTCTCGCGTACTCAGATAACGCATGGGCGCAACTTATAGCTGCGCCCGCCGGGCTGCAATGGAGGTGCATCAAAAGCGGGCATCGCGGCGGCGCGCATGGCGCACAGCGAATATCTCAACATCCTCGCCCTGCCGTCGATACGAAACAATGTAGTCGCCGACGATCAGGCGCCGCGTGCCGGGCGTCAGACCGGGCGGACCGGAGTTCGGGAAAAGGGACAGTTGCCGTGCTCCGCGAGACAGGGGTTCGCGAAACCGCTGCGCGGCCCGCGCGCTGCGCTCAAGTAGGAAACTAAATATTTCTTCGACTCCGGCCGCAGCATGTCGCGAGTAGACGACGCGGATCGTCATCTTCTTCGCGCGCGCGCCTGCTCGGCCTTCGCCGTTATGACATCGAGCCTCCGCTCCATCTCCTCCGACGTGGCGACCTCGCCGCGGTCCAGTTCGGCGATGCTTTCGGCGTCTTCGAGCACTTCGGCGCCCTCGTCGTCGAGATAGTGGCGCAGCGCCCGCAGCATGACCCAGGAACGTGGCCGTTCCAGCGCGGTGGCGATCCTGTCGAAGGCTTCGATCAGATCCTGCGGCACGCGCAACGACACGTGCCCCGTCAGCGGTGCCTCATCGGGCATCAGCCAGCTCCTGTGCTCCATCAGCACACAGCGTAACACGTCACGGCGCCGCGGCGAACAGCTTGAGGTCGGCGACGAGGCCCTCGTCGCGTTCGATCGCGTAATCCGGGAGCTGCACCGGGCCCTTCTTTTCCTTGACCAGCAACAGGTTGGGATCGCTCGTTTCGTAGACCCGCAGATGGCGCATGTCGACCGCGATGTCGGCCAGCTTGCCGGCGATCGCGACCGGATCGTCGAACCGCTCGCTGGCGTCGATCAGTTCGGCGAGGCCCTCCGGCGTGACGCCGGCCTCCGCCAATTTCCGGCGATGCTCGGCCGCCGCCGCCGCCTGAAGCCGCGCCGCCCCAGCCTTTGCCTGGGCGGCCTCGGCGACCTTCTGGCGATAATCGTCGAATTGCGGCCTGAGGCGCTGCACCAGGGTCGCGGTCGGCACGTCGCGCGTATCGACCCATACCTTGGCGCGGGTCCAGGTGCGCGCGAGGAACCGGCGGAACGGCTCGCTGGCGATCTCGCGCATGCGGTCGTCGCGGATCGTCGCGGCCCAGCGCTTCTGCTCGGG
>DATJUL010000039.1:0-3539 GCA_035502295.1 Allostellaceae bacterium
GATCTTGGCGGGATCGATCCGCGCCGTGACAAACCCGACCTCCTCACCGCCGTCGGTCAAAACCTCGCCCCACGGATCGACGATCAGCGAATGGCCGTAGCTTTTGCGCCCGACCGGGTGCTCGCCCCATTGCGCCGGCGCAAAGACAAAGGCGCCGTTTTCGATCGCCCGCGCGCGCAGCAAGACATGCCAGTGCGCCCGCCCGGTCGGCACCGTGAAGACGCTCGGCACGCTGAGGAAATCGGCGCCGGCGTGGGCCAGCGCGCGGTAGAGATACGGAAAGCGCACATCGTAGCAGACGCTCATGCCGAGCCTTCCCCACGGCATCTCGGCGACGACCGTGTCATGCCCCGGGCGATAGGCGTTGCTTTCGCGGTAGCTCTCGCCGCCGGGCAGGTCGATGTCGAACATATGGATTTTGTCGTAGCGCGCGACAATCGCGCCGGCGGCATCGATCAGCAACGAACGGTTGGCAAGCCGGCCTTCCCCGGGATCGGCGCCCGCCTCGCCAGCCGGATCGATGACGAGCGAGCCGAGCAGGAGCCAGATGCCGAGTTCGCGCGCCAACTCGCGCAGGCCGGCGAGAAACGGGTCGTCCGCCTCGCGCCGCGCCTTGTCGCGGCGGCGGCGGCCGGTTTCGATGAAATTGCTGGCTTCCGGCGTCATGACGAAATCGGCGCCGGAATCCCGCGCGCGCCGCACGAGGTCGGCGACGAGGCGCCGGTTGGGTTCGGGATCGGGGCCGGCGGTGAATTGCACGCAGGCGGCGGTAAACGGCGCGCTCATGCCCGTATCCCCAATTTCGGATCAAGCATGCCTTTGCGGTCGAGCGCCATCATGTCGTCGCAGCCGCCGATATGCTCGCCGTCGATGAAGATCTGCGGCACGCTCGTGCGGCCATGCGCGCGGCGGACCATCTCTCTGCGCCGGTCCGGCTCGTCATCGACATCGATGTTGGGGTAGGAGACGCCCTTTTTGTCGAGCAGCGCGCGGGCGCGCGCACAATAGGGGCACCAATTCGTCGAATACATCTCGACCTTGGCCATCGCTTTACGCGCTCCGCTGACCCAGCGGGAATTATATAGTGCGAGCCGCGCCACCCGACAGGGCATCGCAGACGGGCCGATCGCATTTCGTCGCCTCCGCTTGCATAAAGTCGATTTGCCGACGCCGCCCTTCTGCGACATCACCCCGACCACTTTCGGCTTGGCCATGTATTTGATCCTTGTCCGAGCTGTGATCGGTATCATCAAGCGATCGACCGAGGTCAACGGCTGATGGTGGGCAGGTCGAGCGCCATCGAGAGCTAAATTACCAGGCCGGAAGGGTTCGGTCTTGAGGAACTGTTGCAGATGCCGCCGCAACCGGGGCTCGTTGCCGGTCAGGTGGGACGACGGCGACGAACGTGCATGCGCCGACCTGAGAGACTCGGGCGCCAAAGCCAGGTAGGATCGCGTCGGCGCGGCGAGAGGCGCTGGCGGGCGCCTGAACCGGCGGCGCGAGCGACCGAAAACCGAGGAGATCGAAGCATCATGAACGAGAAAGTCAAGCTTGAGGTGTTCACCGACTACGTCTGACCCTGGTGTTATTTGAGCACCGTGCGTGTTGAAAAACTCAAGGCAGCGTACGACATCGAAACCGTGATGGTGCACTTCCCGCTGCACCCGGAGACGCCGCAGGAAGGGCGCGAGATGGCGCCGTTTTATCGCCAGCGCGGCATCGACCCGGAGGCGGCGTGGGCGCGCATGAAGGGCCTGATGGATGCCGAAGGCCTGCCCTACGGCCGCCGCACCCACAGCTACAACAGCCGCCTCGCGCAGGAACTCGGCAAATGGGCCGAAACGCAGCCTGGCGGCGACAAATTGCACGACGCGCTCTACCGCGCCTATTTCGTCGACGGCCGCAACATCGGCGACCCCGGGGTGTTGGCTGATATCGTCGCGTCGGTCGGCCTGCCGGTGGACGAGGCGCGCGCCGTTCTTGCCGACCGCCGCTACTCGGATGCCGTCGATGCCGACTGGCAGAAATCGTACACCTACGGTGTCACCGGTGTTCCGACCTTTGTCGCCGACCGCTACGGCGTGGTCGGCGCACAGCCCTACGAGGTGTTGGAACAGCTGGTGCAGAAGGCCGGGGCGCGCCGCCGCTAGCCGGTGAGCGCGCGGGCGACGGCGACGAGCATCGCGTCGCTGCCGCGGGCGCCGACGATCGACAGCCCGACCGGTAGGCCGTCGACCGTCGCGCCGGGGATCGTGACCTGCGGCACGCCGGTCAAGCCGCCATGCGCGCACAGGCACAGAAGCTGCTGCCGCAGGAAGCCGGTCTCGGACAGGCTGAGGCCGCAGCGTGGCGGCGGAAACGGCGTCGTCGGCAGGCAGAGGATCGCGCCCTCCCGCAGCAAGCGGCGCAGATGGCCGCGTGCCTCCGCGCGCAGGAGGCGCGCCCAGCCGAGGTCGCTGTCGGAGATCGCGGCCGCCGCGGCGAGGTCGCGCGCGACGCTGAACTGCAGGCGTGGGTTTGCCGCATCGATCCAGTCGCGGAACGTCGCCCACGCCTCGGCCGGCTGCAATGTGCGCTGCGCCCGGCCTGATGCGACGAGGCCGGCGGGTGCCAGCGCCGCTTCATGCCGCTCGCCGCAGAGCGCCGTCAGCCGCGCGACGAGCGGTTCCAGCGCGGCGGCGGTTTCCGGCGTCGCAAAGGCAAAGGCGTCGCTCGCGACAATCAGCCGGGTCGGCAAGGCCGCCGGGATCGCCTCGCCGAGCAGCACGGCCGAGACGCGCGCGAAGGTCTCGGCGTCGCGCGCGAACCACCCGGTCGTATCGGATGAGGGCGCCTGCGGCAGCATGCCGGAAAGATCGAGCCGGCCGTGCGTCGGGCGGATGCCGTAGAGGCCGCAGAAGCTCGCCGGCACCCGCACCGAGCCGCCGGTATCGGTGCCGAGCGCGGTGTCGCACAGCCCGCCCGCCACCGCCGCCGCCGATCCCGCCGACGAGCCGCCCGGTACATGGCCCGGCGCGCGCGGGTTTACGGGCGTGCCGTCGAACGGGTTTTCGCCGAGGATGCCGAGCGAGATTTCGTCGGTGACGGTCTTGCCGATCAGGCTGGCGCCGGCGTCGAGCAGGGTCTGCACTGCCCAGGCGTGCTTCGTCGGCACGGGATGGGTGCGCGCCCAATCGGGGTTGCCGCCGCCGGTCGGATGGAACGCGACATCGAAGAGGTCCTTGGCGGCAAAGCTCAGCCCAGCGAGCGGCCCGCCCGTGCGCCCCTCGATGCGAAAGCGCATGCCCGGCACAAACGCGCCGAAATCCTCGTCCGCCATCACCGCCTCCATCCTCATCGCATGGCAATGGTATAACCGACGCGCCACACCGAGGAGAGCCGCCGTGTTCCCAGCCTTGAGCGACGAGCAGCGCCGCTTCGTCGAGACGATCCGCGGCCTGGCGCAGCGCGAATTCCGCGAGCGCGCGCCGCGCTGGATGGACGGCACGTTCCCGTGGGACAATATGAAGCCGCTCGCGGAACTGGGCGTCCTCGGCATG
>DATJUL010000040.1:0-6805 GCA_035502295.1 Allostellaceae bacterium
ACGAACAGAAACAAGGCGAGCAGCACGACGCCGGCGCCGGCCAGCCAGAGCCACGGCATCCCGCCCCAGCGCACCGGCGCGCCGGCGCCGTCGGCCCAGCGCACCGCCCAGACCCAGCCGAGATAGAGCGCCGTCGGCACCAGCAGCGGCACCAGGATCTCGACCCATTCGCGAAGCATGGCTCGGTTACTCTGCCAGCACCTCGGCGAGATTGACCAGGATGCCGGCCGTGGCGCCCCAGATGTTGCGGCCTTCGTACGGCAGCACAAAAAACGCGCGGCGGCGGCCGGCGGACTCCCGCTCGACGCGCTGATGGTTGCGACGGTCAAGAATGTAGGACAATGGCACCTCGAACGCCTCGGCCACCTCGAACGGGTCGAGCGCCAGCGCCAGCGGCGGCGCGACGATGCCGACGATCGGCGCGATCTCGAAACCGGTGCCGGTGACATAGGTGTCGAGCCGGCCGACGACCTGGACCCGCTCGCGCGCCAGCCCGACCTCCTCCTCGGTCTCGCGCAGCGCGGCGGCGACGGCATCGGCGTCCGCGGCGTCGATGCTGCCGCCGGGAAACGCGATCTGCCCGGCATGCGCCGACAAATGCGGCGTGCGCTGCGTCAACAGCACCGTCATGCCGCCCGCATGGTCGATCAGCGGCACCAGCACCGCGGCCGGTCGCAGCGCCGCGCTGGGCGGCGTAAAGCCGGGGCCGGGTTGCGGCTCGTCGGCCAGCGCGCGGCGGAATGCCGCCGCCTCCTCGGGGTCGGCGGTGCCGCCGAAGCCGCGCCGCCCGGGCCGATGCAAGGCCAGCCGCTCGATCACCAGTTCGCGCATCGCCGGATCAGTCCGCCTCGAGGTCGCCGAGCCGAAAGAACAGGCCGCCGCTCCACACGCCGAACTGCATCTCGCCGTCTACGCTCTCTTCTTCGCCCCATTCGACCAGCTCGTAAAACACCGGGCGCAACAGGCGCGCGTCCAGCCCCGGCCGCACCATGATATAGGGCGCCGGCGTGCCGTCGGCAGCCTCATCGACGCGCAGCTTGTGCTCCGGCCCCGCCGTCACAATCTCGTCCAGATTGGTTCTGAAGATCAGGTTCTGGCCGTGGCCACCGCCCTCCCGGTCGACGGCGACCGCGACGAACGGCGCATCTTCCACGGCAACGCGGCCGCGTTCGGCCGGCGTCACGAGCCAATAGCTGCCGTCCGCGTCGCGGCGCAGCACGGAGGCGAACAGCTTGACGAGCGGCAGCCGGTTGATCGGAGACCCGCGGTAGAGCCATGTGCCGTCCCGCGCGATCCGCATGTCGAGATCGCCGAGCTCAATCGGTTGCCGTTGTCTGCCGCGCGACGGCCGCGGGGATGAATCTTGCATACCGGAGTTTATCATCGATCTCGCCGGCAATGCCGCGCAGCAACAGGGGTCATCAAGCGTGAACGCGACCACTTCGGCCAACGCTGCGCAACCCGACGCGTCGCCGGGCGACCTCGTCGCCGCGGTCGAAGGGCTCGGCGAGCGCCTGCGCCTGGTGCGCGAGCGCGTCGGCGAGGTCATCTTCGGTCAGGGCGACGTCATCGAGCAAGCCTTGATCACATTGCTGGGCGGCGGCCATGCGCTGTTGATCGGCGTGCCGGGTCTCGCCAAGACGCGGCTCGTCGAGACGCTCGGCACGGTCCTCGGCCTCGACGACAAGCGCATCCAATGCACCCCCGACCTGATGCCGGCCGACATTCTCGGCTCCGAGGTCCTGGAAGAGAGCGAGGGCGGCCGGCGCTCGTTCCGCTTCATTCCCGGCCCGGTGTTCTGTCAGCTGCTGATGGCCGATGAGATCAACCGCGCCAGCCCGCGCACCCAATCGGCGCTGTTGCAGGCGATGCAGGAAGGCCGGGTGTCGATCGCCGGGCAATATCATCCGCTGCCGCGGCCGTTTCACGTGCTGGCGACGCAGAACCCGTTGGAGCAGGAGGGCACCTATCCCTTGCCGGAGGCGCAGCTTGACCGCTTCCTGTTGCAGATCGATGTCGATTATCCCGACCGCGAAGCCGAGCGGCGCATGCTGATCGCGACGACCGGGCTCGCCGAGCAGATGCCGCGCCCGGCGATGACGACAGACGATCTGATGACGGCGCAGCGCCTCGTGCGCCGCATCCCGGTCGGCGACAGCGTCGTCGAGGCGATCCTGTCGCTGGTCGCGGCCGGCCGGCCGGACCCGGCGGCGCAGGGAGCGCGGCGCTATGTCGCGTGGGGACCGGGGCCGCGCGCCAGTCAGGCGCTGATGCTGGCGTGCCGCGCCCGCGCCCTGATCGACGGGCGTTATGCCCCGTCGGTCGATGACGTGCTGAGCCTGGCGCCGCCGGTGCTGCGGCATCGCATGGCGGTCAGCTTTGCCGGGCGCGCCGAGGGCATCGGCGTGGCGCAGGTCATCGCCGAGATGACGGCGCGCTTTCGGTGATCGGCGAACGCGTTCTCGGCGGGCTGGCCGCGCGCCGCCCGGCACCGCCGCTGCGCGAGGAGGCGGAAGAGGCAGCGGCCGCGCTGCCGCCGTTGCTGATCGCCGCCGAGCGCGTTGCCGCCACCGTCGCGCAGGGCGTGCACGGCAGGCGGCGGGTCGGCCAGGGCGAGACATTCTGGCAGTTTCGCCAATACCAGCCGGGCGATGCCGTCCAGCGCATCGACTGGCGCGAGAGCGCCAAGTCGCAGCGCCTCTACATCCGCGAGACCGAATGGGAGGCGGCGCAGAGCGTCTGGCTGTGGCGCGACCGGTCGGCCTCGATGGACTACAGCTCGGCCGCCTATGTCGCCGGCGGCGGTTGGGCGACCAAGCATGACCGCGCCGAATTGCTGCTCGTCGCGCTGGCGAGCCTGCTGGTGCGCGGCGGCGAGCGGCTGACGCTGCTCGGCAGCGGGGTGGCGCCGATGACCGGACGGGCGGCGCTGAGCCGCATCGTGCAGCTGGTCGAGCATCCTGCCGGCACGGCCGCGGCACCGCTCGGCCTGCCGGATTTCGAGGCGCTGCCGCGCGCGGGACAACTTGTGCTGATCGGCGATTTTCTCGCGCCGCTCGACCGCGTCAATGCGCTGGTCGGACAGTTCGCCGCGGCCGGGCTCAAGGGCCATCTGCTGCACATCGCCGACCCGGCCGAGGAGGATCTGCCGTTTGCCGGCCGCGTGCGGTTTGCCGGCGTCGAGGAGAGCGACGAGATCGTGATCGGCCGGGTCGAGACCCTGCGGCAGGATTATGCGGAGCGCTTTCGCCGCCACCGCGACGGGCTGGCGGCGATCGCCCGTGCGGTCGGCTGGACGCTCGGCTATCACCGCACCGACCGTGCGCCGCACCTCGCGCTCTTGGCGCTTTATACGGCGCTTGCCGCCGACCGCCGCCGCTAGAAGATGCTCGCGTTCGGATCCTTTGCGTTTGCCGCGCCGTGGCTGCTCGTCGCGCTGGTCGGGCTGCCGGCGATCTGGTGGCTGCTCCGGGTGACGCCGCCGGCGCCGCGCCGCGTGCCGTTTCCGGCGATCCGGCTGCTCCTCGGCCTGCGGCCGCGCGAGGAGACGCCGGCGCAGACGCCGTGGTGGCTGATCCTGCTGCGGACGATCGTGGCGGTGCTCGTCATCGTCGCGCTGGCACACCCGCTCCTGCATCCGCAGGCGCGGCTGGCCGGAAGCGGTCCGGTCGTGCTGGTCGTCGATAACGGCTGGGCGGCGGCGCACGATTGGAACGTGCGGCGCGAGGCGGCACTCGACCTGCTTGCCGAAGCCCAGCGCGAAGGCCGCCCCGTGATCCTCGTGACGACGGCGCCGCTGGCCTCGGGCGAGCCGCGGCCGCTGGCGCCGATCCGCGCCGCCGATGCGCGCGCCGCGATCGAGGCCCTGGCGCCGCGGCCTTGGCCCGACGACCGCAGCACCGCGCTCGCCCGCCTCAAGGCGATGCCGCTGCCGCGCGGCAGCACGATCCTTTGGCTCAGCGACGGGGTCGACAACGGCGCCGCCGGCGCGCTCGCCGATTACCTGTCGGATCGCGGCAGCGTGCGCTATGTCGCAGCGAAGCCGGGCGATGCGCCCCGCCTGATTGCCGCCGATCCCGGCCCCGGCGGCCTCGCCGGCCGGCGGATCGCGGTCGTCGTCCATACGCTGCCGGCGCCGCTGCCGCGCCGCCTCGCGGTGCGGGCGAGCGCCGAGGATGGCGCGCTGCTGGCGCGCACCGCGGCGACGATCGCCGCCGGCGCGAGCAGCGTACGGGTGGTGCTGCCGATGCCGAGCGAATTGCGCAACCGCATCGCGCAGATCGCGATCGAGGGCGAGGAGTCGGCGAGCGGCGTTCTGCTCGTCGACGAGCGCTGGCGGCGCCGGCCGGTCGGCATCGCGGCGCCGTCGAGCAATCCCCCCGCCCAGCCGCTGCTCAGCGCCGATTACTACCTGCAGCGGGCGCTGTCGCCGTTCACCGAGGTGCGCCGCGGCCCCACCCTCGACCTGTTGCAACGCGACCTCGCCGTCCTGATCTACGCCGACTCCGGCCCGGAGTCGCCGCGCGCGGCGGCGACGGTGCGCAAGTGGGTCGAAAACGGCGGCCTGTTGCTGCGCTTTGCCGGGCCGCTCTTGACCTCGCAGGACGATCATCTGCTGCCGGTGCGGCTGCGCTCCGGCGGGCGGACGATCGGCGGCGCGCTGTCGTGGGAAGAGCCGGCGCATCTCGCGCCGTTCGCCGCCGACAGCCCGTTTGCCGGCCTCAAAATCCCGAGCGACGTCACGGTGTCCCGCCAGGTGCTCGCCGAACCCGATCTCGACCTCGCCCAACGCACCTGGGCTCGCCTGGCCGACGGCACGCCGCTGGTGACGGGGAAAAAGCTCGGCAAGGGCTGGATCGTGCTGGTCCATACGACGGCCGATACCGACTGGTCGAACCTCGCGATTTCCGGGCTGTTCGTGCAGATGCTGCGACGCATCGTGGCGATGAGCGCGGGGGTTTCCGGGACCAGCGAGGCGATGCTGCCGCCGCTCGAAACGCTGGACGGGTTCGGCCGGCTCGAGCGCGCGCCGCCCGCCGCGCGCGCGATCTCCGCCAAGGCGATCGCGACCGCGCTGCCCTCGCCGCACCATCCGCCGGGGTTCTACGGCAAGGCCGATGCGCGCCGCGCGCTCAACCTGTCGCCCGCGGTCGGCGGGTTGCGGCCGATTGCGGCGCTGCCGGCCGGCATCATCCGCGACACGTTCGGCCATAAGAGCAGCGAAGTCGATTTCCGGCCGGCGCTGCTGGCGGCGGCATTCGCGCTGCTGCTGATCGACCTCGTGATCGCGCTCGGCCTGCGCGGGCTGTTGTTGCGGCGTCCGGCGCGGGTCGCTGCGCCGTTCGCGCTGGCCCTGCTGCTGGTGGCGCCGGTCGCGGCGCGCGCCGACGATGCCTTCGTCGTCAAGGCGACCTCGGCCGTCCACCTCGCCTATGTCGAGACCGGCGATCCGCAGGTCGATGCGATCAGCCGCGCCGGCCTCAACGGCCTGACCGCGGTGCTGAACCAGCGCACCGCCGTCGACACCGCCGAGCCGATGGGGGTCGATGTCGAAAGCGACCAGCTGATCCTGTTCCCGCTGCTCTACTGGCCGGTGACGGCGACGCAACGGCCGCCGTCACCCGCGGCGGCCGCCCGCATCAACCGCTATCTCGAAACCGGCGGCACGATCCTGTTCGACACGCAGGACGGCGGCGACGAGACGCCGGGGCCGTTCGGCGATGCGGCCACGTCGGAGGCCCGCCTGCGCCATCTGCTCGCCGGCATCAAGATCCCGCCGCTGGAGCCGGTGCCACCCACCCACGTGCTGACCAAATCGTTCTATCTGCTGCACGATTTTCCCGGCCGCTGGGACACCGGGCAAGTGTGGATCGAACCGGTCGCCGATCACGTCAATGACGGGGTGGCCGGCGTCATCGTCGGCAACGACGATTGGGCCGGCGCCTGGGCGATCGACGACGAGGGACGCCCGATATTTCCCTGCGTGCCGGGCGGCGAGCGGCAGCGCGAGATGGCGTACCGCTTCGGCGTCAACCTCGTCATGTATGTGCTGACCGGCAACTACAAAAACGACCAGGTGCACGTGCCGGCGATCCTGGAGCGCCTCGGGCAATGATTGCCGCCGCTCGGCACCGCACCTCACCCCGGCCCTCTCCCCGCACGCGGGGAGAGGGAGAGAAGCGGCATCAGCCCGTCCCCTCTCCCAATTCATGGGGAGGGGGACAGGGTGAGGGGCAACGCCGATGATCGCGGCGATCGGCGACAATGCCTACACGCTGGCGGCCGCGCCGCTGTTGCCGTGGTCGGCGATCGCCGGGCTCGCCGCGGCGGCGCTGCTGCTGCTCGCCTTCGGGCTGTGGCGGCGGGCGCGCGGCACCCTGTGGCGCGGCGCGGCGCTCGCGATGCTGCTGGCGATCCTCGTCAACCCGTCGCTCGTGGAAGAGAAGCGGGCGCCGCTGCACGACGTCGCGGTCATCGTCGTCGACCAGTCGGCGAGCCAGTCGATCGGCCATCGCCGCGCGGCGACGGCGGCGGCGCTGGCGGCGCTGACCCGCCGGCTGCGACAGGAGCGTGACCTCGACGTGCGGGTCGTGCGCGCCGGCGACACGCGGCCCGGCAGCGACGACGGCACGCGGTTGTTCGCGGCGCTCAACCGCGCCTTGTCCGACATTCCGCGCAAACGCCTCGCCGCGGTCTTCATGCTGACCGACGGCGAGGTCAACGACGTGCCGGCCGGCAAGCCCGGCGTCGCGGCGCGCCAGCTCGGCGCGCCGCTGCAGGTGCTGTTGTCGGGGTTCCCCGGCGA
>DATJUL010000041.1:0-3511 GCA_035502295.1 Allostellaceae bacterium
GACCCCCTCGTCGTTGCTCGCCCAGGTCCAGATGCCGAGGCCCTCGGTGCAATGCCGCACCGCCGCGTCAATGTCGAGCCACTGCCATTCGGGCGGCTTGCCGGCGACGATGTCGTTGACGTAGTCGCGGCTTCTGAGACAGTGGTCGACGACCGACAACAGGCAGTTGGCGTCGGGCGGCAGGTAGACCCGCACGATATCCGCCTTCTTGTTGACGACATGATCGATGAAGCCGGGGTCCTGGTGGCTGAAGCCGTTGTGGTCCTGCCGCCAGACATGGCTCGTCAACAGATAGTTCAATGACGCGATCGGCCGCCGCCAGGGGACGCGACGGCTCGATTTCAGCCACTTGGCATGCTGATTGAACATCGAGTCGACGATGTGGATGAAGGCCTCGTAGCAGTTGAACAGGCCATGCCGGCCGGTCAACAGGTAGCCTTCGAGCCAGCCCTGGCACAGGTGCTCGCTCAACACTTCCATGACGCGGCCGTCGGGCGCGAGATGCTCGTCGCCCGGCTGGATCTCGGCCGCGAACATGCGGTTTGTCGCATCGAACAGCGCCGAAAGCCGGTTGGAGGCCGTCTCGTCCGGCCCCATGACGCGGAAATTGCGGCGTTCGGCATTGCGCCTCATGACGTCGCGCAGAAACTGCCCGGCGACCCGTGTCGCTTCGCCGCGCAGCGCGCCCGGCTGCGGCACCGCAACGGCATAGTCGCCGAAATCGGGCAGCTCGAGGTCCTTCAGCAGCAGGCCGCCATTGGCGTGCGGGTTGGCGCCCATGCGCCGGTCGCCCGCGGGCGCCAGCGCCGCCAGCTCCGGTATGAGGCGGCCGGCGGCGTCGAACAACTCTTCCGGCCGGTAGCTTTTCATCCAGTCTTCGAGCAGGCGCAGATGCTCGGGGTTCGTCTGCACCTCGGCGAGCGGCACCTGGTGCGCCCGCCACGTCCCTTCGACCGGCAGCCCGTCGACGATCTTGGGGCCGGTCCATCCCTTCGGCGTCTTCAGCACGATCATCGGCCAGCGCGGCCGCGTCTTGAAGCCGTCGGCGCGCGCCTGCTGCTGCAGCGCCGCGATCTCGTCGAGCACAATGTCGAGCGTCGCCGCCATCTGCTGATGCATCGCGGCCGGCTCGCTGCCGGCGACGATATGGGGCGCATAGCCGTAGCCGCACAGCAGTTGCTCCAATTCAGCGTCGCCGATGCGCGCCAGCACCGTCGGATTGGCGATCTTGTAGCCGTTCAGATGCAGGATCGGCAGCACCGCCCCGTCGCTGGCCGGGTTGAGGAATTTGTTCGAGTGCCAGGAGGCGGCGAGCGCGCCCGTTTCGGCCTCGCCGTCGCCGATGACACAGCACGCCAGGAGGTCGGGGGTGTCGAACACGGCGCCATGGGCGTGCAGCAGCGAATACCCGAGTTCGCCGCCTTCGTTGATCGAGCCGGGCGTCTCCGGCGCGGTATGGCTCGGTACGCCGCCCGGAAACGAGAACTGCGTGAACAGCCGCCGCATGCCGGCTTCGTTCTGCGGCACGTTCGGATAGAGTTCGCTGTAGGTGCCTTCAAGCCAGGTGTTGGCGACGATGCCGGGCGCGCCGTGACCCGGACCCGTGACGAAGATGACGTTGAGATCGCGCGCCTTGATGACGCGATTGAGGTGCACGTAGATGAAGTTGAGGCCGGGTGTCGTGCCCCAATGACCCAAGAGGCGCGGCTTGATGTGCCGGCGCGTTAGCGGCTCGCGCAGCAGCGGGTTGTCCATCAGATAGATCTGCCCGGCCGACAGATAGTTGGCGGCGCGCCAATAGGCGTTCATACCGGCAAGCAGTTCGCTGGACAGTGGGGCGGTCGGCACGGCGGGATCTCCTTGTTGCTAAGCGCAAAGATGCCGCCGCACCGTTACCGATGCGCGGCAGCCTAGTAGGCGAGCGACGCGGCGGGCCGGGCCGGCGCGGCGTGGCCGTTGAGGGTTTCGGCCGCAGTTTCCTCCTCGGCAGGGTCGCGCACATTGACCTAGAGCAAAATCCCGGCGGGCGCCTCGGAAGCGTCGAATACGGCAACAACTTCGCGGATCGTCTGGGTCATCGCATCCATCCCTTGCGCAGGCCCTGGTCCACCACTCGGCGGCACGACGCGCAAGGCAAGACTGGATCAGTTCCGCCCGATGACCGTGGCGGCCGCCGGTTGGGACGCGGCCAACAGGCTGACGACCTCGTCGTCGCTCATCTGGTGGAAATCCTCGTAATAACAGCCGATCGCGCCGAGCCCTTTCGGGGTCGCGACGCACACCGTCTCGTCGGCTTCCGCTTGCAGCGCGGCGAGCGTGTCTGCGGCTGCAACCGGCGCCGCCAGCACCAGCCGCCGCGGCCCGCGCCGCCGCACCGCGCGCAATGCAACGCGCATCGTCGCGCCGGTCGCGATGCCGTCATCGACGACGATCGCCGTGCGATCGCAGACCGCGACGGGCGGCCGGCTGCCGCAATAAAGCGCGCGCCGGCGCTCGAATTCGGCAGCCTGGCGGGCGGTTTCTTCTGCGAGGTAATCATCCGGGATCGCCAGCGCCTGTTGCAGGCGCCGGTCGATGAACACGTCCGGCGCGGCGCCGTCGGCCACCGCGCCCAGCGCCAGTTCCGGCTGCCACGGCACGCCGATCTTGCGTACCAGGACGACATCGAGCGGCGCCGCCAGCGCCGCGGCGACCGCGGCGCCGATCGCGACCCCCCCCCGCGCGGCAAGGCCAGCACGACCGGGGCCTCGCCCTTCAGGTGGCCGAGCAGCGCCGCGAGGCGTTCGCCCGCCTCCTTGCGATCGCGGAACATTGCCTTATCCTTGTCGGATCGATGACGCGTCATGTCTCTCGATTGTAAACCTCGCCGCCGCAGGATCAGCAGCGATCGACACACCGCCGGCAGCCGCGTGCGCAGAATTCGCGCGCCGCGGCAGGCCATCACCGAGGAGCCGATGTGACCGCCATGCCGCGCCGTCTCGCCGCCGGCCGCCTGCATTACGCCTGGATCATCGCCGCCGTCACGTTCGCGGTCGCCATGCTGTCGGCCGGCATCCGCGCCACGCCCGGCGTGTTGATCATCCCGTTGGAGCAGGAATTCCACTGGTCGCGCGCGACGATCTCGCTCGCAGTCGGGGTCAACCTTCTGCTCTACGGCGCCGTCGGACCGTTTGCCGCCTCGCTGATGGACCGCTTCGGGGTGCGCCGGACAATCGCGCTCGCGCTGACAGCGACCGCCGCCGGCGTCGCGCTGACGCCGACGATCCACCACACTTGGCAGCTCGTGCTGCTGTGGGGCGTTGTCGTCGGCATCGGCTGCGGCTTCATCGGCTCCTATCTCGCCGCCTACATCGCTGCCCGCTGGTTCAAGCGACGGGTGGGGCTCGTGATCGGCGTTTTGACCGCGGCCAATGCCGCCGGCCAGCTCGTCTTTCTGCCGTCGATGGCGGCAATCGCGACGGCCGCCGGCTGGCGCACGATGTCGCTGAGCCTTGCCGCCGTCGTCGTGGCC
>DATJUL010000042.1:0-2683 GCA_035502295.1 Allostellaceae bacterium
GTCATGCCGCCGATCATGGAAAAGGCCGGGTTCAAGGTCGTCGATCCCGGCCGCTTCGATCTGCCGGCGAGCAATTACACGACGCAGATCCAGGCGTTCAAATCGGGTGGCGCCGACGTCTGCCTGACCGTCGTGCCGGGGCCGGATTTTACGATCTTCTGGGATCAGTGCGCGCAGCAGGGCTACCAGCCGAAGGCGCTGACCGCCGGCAAGGTCAGTGAATTTCCGCAGGGAGTCTACCCGTTCGGCAAACGCGCGATCGGCATCATCAACGAGGTGTGGTGGTCGAAATTCCACCCCTACTCGTCCAGCCTCACCGGCCAGAGTTCGCTCGAACTGGCCAACGCCTACGAGGCCGAGGTGAAGCAGCAGGCCTCGATGGCGCTGGGCTTCCGCCATTCGCTGCTGGAGGTGCCGATCGCCGCCTTGAAGAAGGCGAAGAGCCTCGAACTCGCGGCGATCCGCGATTCGGTGCGCGACAACCCGGTCAACTCGATCGTCGGACCGATCAACTTCAAGACCGGACCGTTCCCCAATACCTCGGAAACCAAATGCGTCGGCGGCCAATGGCATGCCGGCAAGAAATGGCCGCTGGAACTGGTCATCGTCGACAACACGCTGTCCCCGAACATCCCGGTCGGCGCCGAGCCCCAGGTCATGCACTACAGTTGAGCCGGTCGCGGGAACCGAGCGATGCTTGAACTCGCGTCGCTGTCGCGTGCGTTCGGCGGGCTCAGCGTCATCGACCATCTCGATTTTCGCGTCGACGAAGGCGAGATCGTCGGCATTCTCGGCCCGAACGGCGCCGGCAAGACGACGCTGTTCAACATGATCGCCGGCGTCCTGCCGCCGAGCGGCGGGCATATCCTGTTCGGGGGCCGTGATATCACGGCATTGAAGCCGTGGCATCGCTGCCGGCTCGGCATCGGCCGCACCTACCAGGTGCCGAAGCCGTTCAGCCACATGAGCGTCTATGAAAACGTCCTGGTCGCCGCGGTGCATGGTGGCCGGATGGCGATGGCGCGTGCCGCGAGCGAGGCGGAAGCGGTGCTCGTGCGCACCGGCCTCGCCCATCGCACCCTGACACCGGCCGGCCAGTTGGCGCTGCTCGACGTGAAGCAACTCGAACTCGCCAAGGCGCTGGCGCTGCGGCCGCGCCTGCTATTGCTAGACGAGATCGCCGGCGGCCTGACCGAGGCCGAATGCGACATCCTGCTCGACACGATCGCCGACGTGCATCGCGCCGGCGTCACGATCGTGTGGATCGAGCATGTGATCCACGCGCTGCGGCGGCTGGTATCGCGGCTGGCGGTGTTGGCCGGCGGCAATTTCATCGCGGTCGGCACCCCTGCCGACGTGCTGGCCGACCAGCGCGTCCGCGAAGCCTATCTCGGGACGTGAGCCGGCAGGTGGCACAGGCGGCATTGCTGGCGCTCGACGGCGTGTCGGTCTTCTACGACCGGTTCCGCGCCGTGGCCGAGGTTGACATCGCGGTCGGCGCCGGCGAGATCGTCTCGATCATCGGCGCCAACGGCGCCGGCAAATCGACCCTCTTGAAGGCGATCATCGGCCAGGGCGGCCGCGTCGAGGGCCAGATCCGGTTTGCCGGCGAGACCATCCTCGGCCGCGCCACGGCGGCGATCGTCGCGCTCGGCGTGACCCTGGTGCCGGAGGGCCGCCGGCTCTTTCCGTCGCTGACCGTCGAAGAGAATCTGTGGCTCGGCTGGGATGTCGGCCGCAAAGGCGATTTCGGCTTTGCCGAGCTGTGGCAGCTGTTTCCGCAGCTCGCCGAACGACGGCGACAGAAGGCGGGTTCGCTGTCCGGCGGGCAGCAGCAGATGGTGGCGCTGGGCCGCGCACTGCTCGCCAACCCCAAGCTCCTGCTGTGCGACGAGATCAGCCTCGGTCTCGCGCCGATCGTCGTCGACGAGATCTATGCGCTGATCCCGCGCGTCAAGGAGCGCGGCGTCGGCATCGTCGTCGTCGAGCAGGATATTTCGCGCTCGCTGGCGATCGCCGACCGCTTCTATTGTCTGCTCGAAGGCCGCGTCGTCTTGGCGGGTCGGCCGGGCGAGGTCAGCCGGGAGACGGTCATGCAGCGCTATTTCGGTCTGTAAGGGGAACGGCGGGCGGCGGCGATGGCGGCGGTGTGGATCAACCAGGTGCTGCAGGGCATCCTGCTCGGCGGGCTTTACACGATGTTTGCGATCGGCCTGTCGCTGTCGGCCGGGGTCATGCGTTTTGTCAACATCGCGCATGGCGACTTCATTGTGCTCGCCTGCTTCCTGCTGCTGCTGCTGACGACAACCCTTGGCCTCAACCCGGTCGTCGCGACGCTGCTGATCCTGCCGCTGGCTTTTGTCGTCGGCTTCCTCTTGCAGCGCTTCCTGTTGCAGCGCGTCGTCGGCGAAAACCTGCTGCTCGTCGTGCTCGTCACGTTCGGCCTGGCGATCATCATCGAGAACGGCCTGTTGCAAGGCTTCGGCGCCGACCCGGAGAAGGTCTCGGGCGGCTGGATGGAGACCGCGACGATCGGCCTCGGCCACGGCATCAACATGGGGCTCTTCCAGGTCGTGACGTTCGTCGCCGCGGTCGCGCTCGTCGCGGCGCTCGACCTCCTGCTCTACCGCTCCGGCATCGGCGCCAAAATCCGCGCCGTCGCCGACGATGTCGCCGCCGCCGA
>DATJUL010000043.1:0-8087 GCA_035502295.1 Allostellaceae bacterium
AGCCGAGTGGCCGAACTGGCGCGAGGACGATTTCATCCTCAAGGATTACATCTTTGCCAGCGGCGAGCGCCTGCCCGAATTGAAGCTGCACTACCGCACGATGGGGGTGCCGCAGCGCGACGCCGCCGGCAAGATCGTCAACGGCGTCCTGCTGTTGCAGGGCAACACCGGCACCGGCGCCAACTGGCTGCGGCCGACCTTGGCCGACGAATTGTTCCGCCCCGGCCAGCCGCTCGACGCGCGGCATTATTTCCTCGTCATGCAGGACGCGATCGGCCGCGGCGGCTCGTCAAAGCCGTCGGACGGCCTCAAGGGCAATTTTCCGCATTATCGCTATCGCGACATGGTGCAATCGGGCTACAGGCTCATTACCGAGCATCTCGGGGTCGGGCATCTGCGGCTCGTCATCGGCAGTTCGATGGGCGGCATGCACGCCTGGTTGTGGGCCGAGATGTATCCGGGCCTGATGGACGGCGTCATCCCGCTGTCGTGCCAGCCGGTGGAGATCAGCGGCCGCAACTGGCTCGGCCGGCGCGCCGCCGCCGAGGCGATCCGCCATGATCCGGACTGGCAGGGCGGCTTCTACGAGCAGCAGCCGCGCCATTACATCTACGCCGCCGCCGGCAATTTCGGCACTGAAAGCCCGACCCGCATCCAGGAGATGGCGCCCTCGCTCGCTGCCGCCGACAAGCTCTACGAGGAGCGGCTGGCCCAGGCCGCGAAGGGCGACGCCAACGACGCGCTGTGGGCGATCGAGGCGATCCGCGACTACGACCCCGAACCCGACCTCGCCAAGATCACGGCGCGCGTCATGCTGATCAACGACGCCGAAGACCACGCCAACCCGCCCGAGCTCGGCACCGTCGAGCGGGCGATGAAGCGCGTCAAACACGGCCGCTATGTGCTGATCCCCGCCGGCCCCGACACGCACGGCCATTTCAGCCATTATTACGCGAAGCTGTGGAAGCCGTACCTGATCGAGTTCCTCGAAACCCTCGGCCCGCCCCGCGCCGCCGCGGCCGACTGATGTTCTTATTTAGTTCTTGCAATCCAGATCGAGGCGTGCTATAAGGGCAATCGTGCCGAACGGTCGGCCGCTGCCAGCAGCGCGATGACCTCATCATCGCTCAGCTGGTGGAAATCGTCGTAGTAGAAGCCGATCGCGCCCAGGCCTTGCGGCGTCGCGACGCACACGGTCTCGTCGGCCTCGGCCACGAGCGCCGCCAGCGTCTCGGCGGCGGCGACCGGCGCGGCGAGCACGAGCCGCTGTGGCCCGCGCCGGCGCACCGCGCGCAAGGCGACGCGCATCGTCGCGCCGGTCGCGATGCCGTCATCGACGACGATCGCGGTCTTGCCGGCGATCTCGACCGGCGGCCGGCCGGCGCAATAGAGCGCGCGGCGGCGTTCGAGTTCGGCGGTCTGACGGGCGGTCTCCGCTGTGACGTAATCCGCCGGGATCGCCAGCGCCGCCGCCATGCGCTGGTCGATGAACACCTCCGGCCCGGCGTCCCCGGCTTTCGCCGGGGCAGGTTCCCAGACCGCGCCCAGCGCCAGTTCCGGCTGCCACGGCACGCCGATCTTGCGCACCAGCACGATGTCGAGCGGCGCGCCCAGCGCTTGGGCCACCGCCGCGCCGATCGCGACGCCGCCGCGCGGCAGCGCGAGCACGACCGAGTCCTCGCCCTTCAGGTGGACGAGCAGCGCCGCGAGGCGCTCGCCCGCCTCCTTGCGGTCGCGAAACATTGGGCGGTCGCGGAACATTGCCCTATCCTCGCTCAGCCGATGACGCGCGATTGCGGCGAATGGTAAACCTCCGCGCCGCAATGTCAGCCGCGACCGACGCGCCGGCGACGACGGAAGAGCGGACGTGACCGCCGGTCGCGGCGGCATGACAGCGGGCGTTCAGGGGTGCGGAGGACCGATATGGCGAGGCGGTGGGGGTGGTTGGCGCTGGCATTGCTTCTCGTTGCCGCCGCTGCGGCCGGCGCGGCCGAGCGCCGTCACGCCGCGCGAGCGGTCAATCCGGTCAATCAGAAGCTGTTGGCAATGAAGCCGGCCGACCGCGCCGCGTTGCTGGCAAAGGCGGTCGGCCACTGGTGCATCGGCACCGAGGCGTTTCCGATGGGGGTCACGAAAACCGGGCGCGGCGCCGGCAATGCTTATTGGAGCCTGCGTTGCGCCGACGGCAGCGCCTGGGCGGTACAGATCGACCCGCTTGCCGAGGTCACCGCGATCAATTGCGGCGTCTTCAACGCGATGGCCGAAGGCAAGCAGTGCTTCAAGCGGTTCTGACCGCAGGAAGCGCTTGCCGCCGCGTCAAAAGCCCCGCTCGGTGGTAAACAAGGTCGCTTCGACCAGCGCGCGGCGCAGCTTGCCATCGGGGAACAGGCCGAGCGCCGCGGCCGCGTCGGCGGCGTAGCGGCGGGCGCGCGCCAGCGTCTCGGCCAACGCGCCGCGCCGTTCGACGAGGCGGATCGCGCGGTCGAGATCGCCCGGTTCCTGTTCGCCCGCCTCCAGCGTGCGCCGCCAGAAGGCGCGCTCGTCGGCGTCGCCGCGGGCCAGCGCGATCAGCACCGGCAGCGTGATCTTGCCGTCGCGGAAATCGTCGCCGACCGCTTTGCCGAGCTCCTCCGCCTCGGCGGAAAAATCCAGCATGTCGTCGATCAGCTGATAGGCGATGCCGAGGTTGCGGCCGAACCGCCCGAGCGCCTCTTCCTCGGCCTCCGGGCGGGCGGCGACGACGGCGCCGATCCGGCTGGCGGCGGCGAACAGCGCGGCCGTTTTGGCTTCGATGACGGCGAGGTAATCGGCTTCGGTCGTCGCCGTGTCATTGGCCGTGATGAGCTGCGCAACCTCGCCCTCGGCGATGACCGCGGCGGCGCGCGACAGGATATCGAGAACGCGCAGCGAGCCGTCCTCGACCATCAGCTCGAACGAGCGGGCGAACAGGAAGTCGCCGACCAGCACCGCCGGCTTGTTGCCCCATACCGCATTCGCCGTATCGCGGCCGCGCCGCAGCCCGCTGGCGTCGACGACATCGTCGTGCAGCAGCGTCGCGGTGTGGATGAATTCGACCGCGGCGGCGAGCGCGATGTGGCGGTCGCCGCGATAACCGCACAGCCGGGCCGCCGCCAGCGTCAGCAGCGGCCGCAGCCGCTTGCCGCCGGCCGCAATGATATGCCCGGCGAGTTGCGGGATCAGCGCGACGGGGCTGTGCATGCGCACGACGATGAGCCGGTTGACCTGCGCCAGATCGGGGCCGAGCAGGCGGAACAGCGCATCGAGCGAGGGTTTCGGCGACGCGAGGTCGCGATCGACGCTGGGTGCCGGCGCCACCGGGTTCTCCTACGCTTGAGGCTCTGCCGCGAAGAGCAGCTTGCGGTTGTCAGCCGGTGCGGAACCGCCTTGCGTGCGGCCTCGCGCTCCGCTCGGATGCGCCCGCGCGGCTTGACGCGCCGCAGGGCGAGCGAGCATAGAATGCCGCGAGGTGTCAAGAGCCGGCAGTCGCGAGCGATGGCCGCCGGCCGCCGCGAGGCGGACGGGAATGCGGGAATTGCTGCGCACCAACGACTGGATCCGCCTGTCATGGGCCGAGGCAAGGCTGCGCGACGCCGGCATCGAGTGCCTCGTGCTCGATCACCATGCCAGCCTCGTCGAGGGCAATATCGGTGCCATCCCGCGCCGCCTGATGGTGGCCGAGCGCGACCATCGCCGCGCCAGCGCGGTCATCGCCGCGGCCGAGGACGAGTTGCGCTGACCGCTCCGGCTGGTGTCGAGCCGACCGAGGACCGCCTGCTCGGCGGGCGGCTGCGGCTGCGGCAGCCGCCGAGCGGCGGCCGCGCCGCGATCGATCCGGTCTTTCTCGCGGCCGCCGTACCGGCCGAAGCAGGCGAGTTGGTGCTCGATCTCGGCTGCGGTGCCGGGGCCGCGGCATTGTGCCTCGCGGCGCGGGTGCCGCAGGTCCGCATCGTCGGTCTCGAACTGCAGCGCGAGCTGGCGCGCCTGGCTGCGGAGAATGCGGCGCTCAACGGCATGGCGGGTCGGGTCGCGATGATTGCCGGCGATCTGCTGCGGCCGCCGCCGCGCCTCAGTCCGGGCATGTTCCACCATGTCATGGCCAATCCGCCGTATCTGCCGCAGGGCAGCGGCACGCCCGCGCCCGACCCGGCGAAACGGGCGGCGACGATCGAGGGCGAGGCGACGCTGGCCGATTGGGTGCGGGCGGCGCTGGCGCTGGCGCGCGACAGGGGAAGTGTCACCTTTATTCACCGTGCGGACCGGATCGATGCCTTGATCGGCCATCTCGCCGGCCGCGCCGGCGACATCGCGATCTTTCCGCTGTGGCCGGCCGCCGGCCGGGCGGCGAGCCGTATTGTGGTGCGGGCGCGAAAGCAGCTCGCGGCGCCGGCGCGGCTGTTGCCGGGCCTCGTCCTGCACGCGAGCGACGGCCGCTTTACGGCCGAGGCGGAGGCGGTGTTGCGCGGTGCCGCTTCCTTGTCGCTGTAGCCGCAGGCCGGCGGCAGCGCCGCGACGAGTTGACGCTGCGCGGCGGCATTCCCAGATTTTGCGGACGCGGGGGTTGGACGGCACACGAGTATGATGCGGCAATTCGATCGCGCCCCTCCCGAGCATGGCGAGGACAGGAGACCCGGTACGCCCATGGTGCAATCGTCGCTGCCGTCACCCTTTACCGCGCTGAACGAGCGCAGCCGCGAGATTTTTCGCCTGATCGTCGACGGTTATGTGCAGACCGGCGAACCGATCGGCTCGCGCACGCTGTCGCGCCTGTTGTCGCAGAACCTGTCGCCGGCGACGATCCGCAACGTGATGGCCGATCTGGAAGAAGCGGGGCTGCTCTATTCGCCGCACACCTCGGCCGGCAGACTGCCGACCGAAGCCGGCTTGCGCCTCTTCGTCCATGGCTTTCTCGAACTCGGCAATCTCGGCGCGGACGAGCGGCACAACCTCGAGGCGCTGTGCCGGGCACGTGGGAAGAGCCTGGCGCAGGCGCTGGAAGAGGCGACGACGGCGTTGTCCGGCCTGTCGCACTGCGCCGGCGTCGTCGTCGTGCCAAAGCAGGAACGCCCGCTCAAGCACATCGAGTTTGTCCATCTCGGACCCGGCCGCGCGCTGGTCGTGCTCGTCACCGAGGACGGGCTGGTCGAGAACCGCGTCATCGAGGTGCCGCTCGGCCTGCCGCCCTCGACGCTGGTGTCGGCCGGCAACTACCTTAACGCCCGCCTCATCGGCCGCACGATCGAAGAAGCGCGCGCCGAGATCGAGGAGGAGATCGGCTCGCAGCGGACGCAGCTCGACGAGTTGACCTCGCGCGTCGTCGCGACCGGCATCGCCGGCTGGGCCGGCGGCGACGGCGAGAGCGCGCTGATCGTGCGCGGTCAGGCCAATCTCTTGGAAGACGTGACGGCGCTTGCCGACCTCGAACGGCTGCGCGCGCTGTTCGAGATGCTGGAGACGAAGGAGACCGTGCTGCGCCTGCTCGACGCCAGCCGGCACGCGGAAGGGGTGCAGATTTTCATCGGCGCCGACAGCCATCTGTTCGGCGTCGCCGGCTGTTCTGTTATCATCGCGCCGTACCAGAACAGCCGCGAGCAGATTGTCGGCGCGATCGGCGTGATCGGCCCGACCCGGATCAATTATGCCCGCATCATCCCGATGGTGGACTACACCGCCAAGGTGATCGGCCGGATTATGGGATAAGGAGCATGATCGAAGACAACGACGAGGGGCCGGCGATCGGCGCCGCGGCGGCCAACGACCCGGGCGAGGGCGCCGTCGGCGATCTGCCGGACGAGGGCCTCGCGGCGATCGAAAGCGAACTCGCCGACACCAAGGACCGCCTGCTGCGCGCGCTTGCCGAAACCGAGAATGTCCGCCGCCGCCTGCAGCGCGAGCGCGACGACGCGCAAAAATATGCGATGGCGAATTTCGCCAGGGACTTGTTGTCGGCGGCCGACAACCTGCGTCGCGCGCTCGACGCGATGCCGGAAAGCGACATCGCCGAGGCCAAGACGCGCAGCCTGCGCGACGGCGTCGCGGCGACCGAGCGGGAGCTCTTGGCGGCGTTCGAGCGCCACGGGATTCGCCGTCTCGACCCGAAGGGCGAGCGCTTCGACCACAATTTCCACCAGGCGATCTTCGAAGCCGAGCGGACCGATGTGCCGCCCGGCACGATCGTCGAGGTCTTGCAGCCGGGCTATGTGCTGCACGACCGGCTGCTGCGCCCGGCCATGGTCGGCGTCGCAAAAGGCGGCGCCAAGGCCGAGAGCGAGGATAAGACGGAGGGCGACGCCGCCGCCTGATTACCCGCCCGGTGCGGTCTCGCCGCCCGGCCCAGGCAGGCGCAGCCGGGCTTCGAGGCGGGCGAAGATCATGTCGGCGAGGATCGCGAACAGCGCGACCGGCACCGCTCCCTCGATGACATAGGGCAGCTTGTTGCCGGCCAGCCCGTCGAAGATCGGCGTGCCGAGCGTCAGCGCGCCGACCGTCGAGCCGATCGTCGCGGTGCCGATCGCGATCGTCACCGACAGGCGGACGCCGGCGAGGATGGCCGGCGCGGCCAGCGGCAATTCGACCGCAGCGAGACGCTGCCAGGCCGACAGGCCCATGCCGCTGGCGGCGTCGCGCACCGCCGGCGGCACGCTTTCGATCCCGGCAATCGCGTTTTCGATGATCGGCAGGAGGCCGTAGAGAAACAGTGCGACGATCGTCGGCCGCGGCCCGAACCCCACGGCCGGCACCGCCAACGCCAGCACCGCGGCCGGCGGGAAGCTCTGGCCGATCGTCGCCAGCGCGTTGACGATCGGCCGGAAATCGCGGCCCGCCGGGCGCGTCGCGAAGACCGCGAGACCGACCCCCAGCAAGGTCGCCGCCGCGCTCGCCGCCGCCACGATCCCGAGATGCGACAGAAACAGCGCGAAGAAGCTGGCGCGGTCGAAGACAGCCGGACGCACCCCCGGAAACACCAGGCGAAACAGCGGCGCCAGCGCCGGCATGCCGAGCAGCAGGGCAAAAAACACCGCCGCGACCCGGGGCACCGGACTGCGCAGCAGGCGAGCCGCGCGGCTCATCGCACGAGATCGGCGAGCGCGATCGCGCCGAGCGGCCGGCCGGCGGCATCGACGACCGGCAGCCGCTCGGCGTGGCGCGCGATCATCGCCGCGAGCGCATCGCGCAACGAGGCGTCGGCAGACAACGGTTCGCCGTCGGCGTGCTCGCCGGGCCGCACGCGGTCGGCAACGCGGTGCAACGACAGGAGCCGCAGACCGCCCGCCGCGCCGCCGACAAAGTCGGCGACAAACAAGCTGGCCGGCCGTTCGACGATGTCGAGCGGCGCCCCCCATTGCGCGAGCCGGCCGCGGTCGAGGATCGCGATGCCGCTTGCGAGACGCAACGCCTCCTCGATGTCGTGCGTCACGAACACGATCGTCTTCTGCGTTGCCTGCTGGATGCGCAGCAACTCGTCCTGCAAGGCCGCGCGGGTCGGCGGATCGACCGCGGCGAACGGCTCGTCCATCAACAGCACATCGGGGTCGGCGGCAAGCGCGCGGGCGACGCCAACGCGCTGCTGCTCGCCGCCCGACAATTGATGCGGGTATTTGCCGCGATACGTCGCCGGATCGAGCCGCAGCAATTCCAACAGCTCGGTGACCCGGTCGCGCACCCGCCGGCGCGGCCATTTGAGGAGCCGCGGCACGGTCGCGATATTGTCCTCGATCCGCCAATGCGGGAACAGCCCGACCGACTGGATCGCATAACCGATGCGCCGGCGCAGCGCTGCGGGCGGCACGGCGCGCACATCCGCGCCGCCGACCCGGATCGCGCCGGCGTCGAACGCGATGAGGCGGTTGATCATGCGCAGCATCGTCGATTTGCCGCTGCCCGAGGGGCCCAGAAGGACGCAGAACATCCCCGCCGGGATCGCCAGCGACACGTTGTCGACGACCAGGCGGCCGTCATAGGCTTTGCTGACCCGTTCGATCTCGATCATCGCGCGAGCCGGCGCGCCGCCAGCGCCGCGACGATCTGCAACAGGAAATCCGCCGCCAGCGCCAGCCCGATCGCCGGCA
>DATJUL010000044.1:0-9079 GCA_035502295.1 Allostellaceae bacterium
CGGCGACGGCGTTGCCGCCGAGTTGGTAGCCGCTGGTATAGCGGTTGCCGTAATTGCCGAACGTCACCGTCCCGCTCACCGGCGAGTAGCCGGGGATCGGCGGCGCGGCGATCGCGATCTCGGTGCCGGCCGGGTTCGGCGCCGGAGAGACATTGACGTCGACCCGCTGCCCGGCGCGCGCCGCATAGACGCCGGCAAGAACCTGGTCCTCGATCAGTTCGTCGGCGCGCAGATCGTCGCGCCCGACGAGGCCGGGGAAGAACCAGCCGAGACCGTCCGGCGTCTTGACCGCGGTGATCGTCCCCTGAAAGACGCTGACGCGAACGGTCTTGCCGTGGGTCGCCCCGGTGATCGCGACGAGCGTATAGCCGGCCTGGTGATAGGCGCGCTGGACCGCGCCGAGCGCGTCCTTGGGCGTCGCCGCCGCGCGCAGCGCCTGCTCGATGACCTCGGGTGGCAGCAGCGTGTTGCCGGTGACAATGTAATGGTAGCCGTGGCTGTCGAGCGAGATCGGCTCGGCCCCGTAGCGCGGCGGGGCGACCTCGACGACGGTCGGCGAGGAAGGCGGCGGGGTGAACGGCAGCATGCGACCCGATAATAGCGCCGGGAAAATTTGACGCGACGGTCGGCGTCGCCGGCGGCGAAAAAAAGCGGGGCCGGCGAACCGGCCCCGCATACAGGTTCGTAAAACCCAGGCGTCGGTTACTGCGGCTGGAAGTCCGAAGCCGGCAGCTTCGACGTGTTGACGACGCTGCCGCTGATCGTCCCACCGAAGAACTGGCTCCCATTGGTGAGCTGGAACGCCGATGCCGTCGAGGCGTTGATGAAGTTCGCCCAGCTGTCGTTGCTGATCGTCACCGTAGCCGTGCCGGCACCCCCGCCGGTACCCGGAGACAGGTTCAAGGTGTTGGTCAGGAAATGCACCCCGCCCATCCCGATTTGGCCGCCGACGCTGGCTGTTGTCAAATCGGCCGGGAGGAGGTTGCTGAGATTGACGGTCGTGGGAGTACCACCCGTGAATGTTCCGCTCGCGTCACCCAACGCGATCGACGCGGTGCTGCTTGAGGCCGGCAGCGCCGCCGGATCGGAGGTGGTGGCGCCGGCGGTCAGGTAGACCAGACCCGGCCAGTAGAAAACGCTGAGGCTATTAGCCTGAGACGGTTGGGTTGCAGCGCTCGGGTCAAACCCGATATTGCCGGTCGCGGTCACGACGAGATGGTTGTTCGCGTAGGATGACTGCACCGCGGTCGGTACGGTCGGCTCGGTCAACTGCGACGGCGCTAGGCCGTCCCCGGCGCCATCTAGGAACTGCGCGTTGCCCTGGACGAGCAGGTTGACGAACTGCTCGGTCGGGCTCGTAGGACTCGGCCCGGCCAGCGATATTTCGACGGTGCCCGCCTTTGAGCCGCTCGCCCCGACAGTTACCGGCACGTAATTATAGAGGAACGAGGTCGCGCCGTTCGCCGCCGCGCCGGCCGGATTGTTCACATCGCCGTAGAATATGAGCTGAAGAACGCCTTTGTTCGGAAGCATGAAGCCGCCGCTGAGCCCGTTGTTGCTATGGATGTTATTGGCGGCGACGGTGATGTTCTGGGCACTAAGTTGCCCGTCGAGGTTCAAGCCCGAGGAGGTCGCGAAGGACATGCTTCCGTCGGTATTTGTAGCGCCATTTATATCAGCATCCTCCACGGTGATGGCCCCAGTGCCCGTCGCCGAGGCGCTGGAGATCAGGGTGCCCGGGAACAGGCTGAACGTATAGCCGAGCGATGTCAGACCAAAGAACGGGTCGGCAACTTTGGCCGCACCGGTTCCAGGAACGAAGAAGATTGTCGATCCATCAACGTCGGTTATGCCGCCGGAAAGCACGCGGATGGCGTTGCCTTGGACGGTTGCCCCGCCGGTCGTGTATAGCTGCGTCGCGACATCGACCACCCCTCCAGCCTGGGAACTGGGTTCGCCGGACTTATTGAGAGTTTGGACCGTCAATGAGGCGAGTTGGTTGGCGCTTGCACCCGTGCTGCTGTTGAGCGCCTTGTTGGCGATCGTGACCGAGCCTCCGAGATCGATATTGGCCGCCTGGACGGTGAGAGATCCGGCAGCCTCTAGGTTAAGAACGCCTTTGTTCTGGAAGTTGCCAGTTCCAGTTAATGTCAGGGTTCCTAGCGTGTTCAACACGCCGTTGTTGGTAAACAACCCGGCCACGTTTAATGTGGCCGGCTGGGTCAGGACGCCCGAGTTGGTGACGCCACCGGCCGCGTCCAGCAGCGTGAGGGTCAACGGCGTGGCCGTCGATCCCCCCGTGACGTTGACGGCCGAGCTCGATCCGAAAGCGGAACCAGGCGTGGGCGTCACGCTGCCGGTAGTAGTTGTGAAGCCGTAGCCCGCAAGGACGTAATTTGTGGAGCCGGTGACCGTCGAATCGGCTCCGATGTTGACGGTGCCGTTACTTGCGACGAGAAGCGTGGTCGCTACGCCTGTGCCGCCGTTGATGGTCGCGCCGGCCGCGATCGTGACGCTGCCGGTGCCGGACGTTGCACTGGAGATGTTCAGCGTGCCGGCAAATGTCGTGGGGTCGACCGCATAGCCGAGCAGACCGACACCCGCAGCCGTCGCGGTGATGACGCCGGTTGAGCCGACGATGATGCCGTTGGTGTTGGAGACATAGAGCGGTGCGGTGGCGCCGAGACCCGATGTTAGCGTGCCATAGATTTCCGACGCGCTCCCGGTCTGATCGGTGATGAGAACCGAGGTCGCGGTCCCGTTGATCGTCAGAGTGGCGCCACTGCCGATGCTGAAGCCGGTGTTGGTGGTAGCCCCGCTCGGCGCGGGGACCTTCCCGCCGTTGGTCCCGCTATTGGTCAGGGCCGTGCCGCCCCATTGCAGGACATCGGCCTGCGCCGTCCCCGTCGTAATTGTGCCGGTCGTCGTCGCCGACGTGTAGGTGTACCCGGCGTTCCCGTCGTTCGTCGAAAAGCTCCCCGGCAGGCTGTTGGCCGGCGGCTGCGCCCAGGCCGCCGACGACGCCATGATCGCCACGACCGTCAGGGCGGTCGTCCCCAAGGCCCGGCTCCTCAGCCGAGCGACGGCCCCCGAAATCTCCAGATTACCCCGCATCTTCTCCCCCTCATCGTCGGTGATCGTCCAGCGCCGCATCAAGGCCGTCATCGGTCGAAGTCTCCCCTTGGCTCAAAAATCGGCAGGTCAGCGGAAGGAACGTTCGCTCTTGCGCGAAGACTCGCAGCCCAGCGGAGCGTTGTCAAGGCGCAACCTGCGGGCGCGATGCCGCCCCGCCGCGCGATTCGGCGCGAGCGCCGACTCTTGATTTGATTGAGAGATGCCCGCGCAGCGGTGGGACCGAGGAGGGCCGTCGGCGCGGCACCGCAGCATTGACGACGCCGGATTCAGGCACTATGCAGCATGCCGGTCACACTCTCACTGCCCGATATGCGTCGCCGTGCTGTGCGCGTCAAGGCGCTGCCCCGGGCGTCTTCGATGTAGAAGAGTCCCGATAAGCAGCGCCTGCCTCCGGCTCGGAATGCGTTCATGCCACCGTCTAAATTCTGGCCGGCTCTGACAGCGTTGGTGACGCGCCCGCGTGCGAAAAACCCGCGATCCTCCATGGCTTTTGTGATTTGCACCGAGCGTCACTTCGAAAACAAGTCGCTCCTGCTGGTCGAAACCCTGCGCCGCTTCGGCGGCGCGCTCGGCCGGCTGTCGCCGGTATTCAGTTATTCGCCGCGTCCGGCGAAAATACCCTCAGAGCGAGCCCGGCGGCGATTGGCCGAGCTCGATGTCCGGCTGGTGCTCGATGTTCAAAACTCGCGCTGGCCGGAATACGATTTTGCCAACAAGGTCGTGGCCTGCGCTCATGCGGAGCGGACGCTGACCGCGGAGACCCTGGTCTTCCTCGACAGCGACAAGATCGTGCTGCGGGAACCGTCCGCCCTGAGGCTCCCCCCCGATATCGACGTCGCTGCCCGTCCGGTCGATCGCAAATTCATCGGTTGCTCGGGCGATCAGCAGGACGAAAATTATGCATACTGGCGCAGGCTCTACGGCATTGCCGGCGCTTCGCCGCAGCGAACGGTGCGGACGACCTTAGACGACGAGACCATCTGGGAGTACTATAACAGCGGGCTGGTTGCGGCCAAGCGCGAGGCCGGCGTTTTTTCACACTGGGAAACGGTATTTGGCCAAATCGTCGAATCGGGGGTACTTCCCACTACCGGATTGGCTTACGTCGAGCAAAGCGCATTGGCCGCTTCCATTGCCGCCAAAGCAAACCGGGTACAGATTCTTCCGGCGGACTACAATCTCCCCGTGATCCTGGAATATGCGAACGTGTTGGCAAGTCGGCCGGAGTTGATCTCGAACGCTACCACCTTACATTACCATCGCTCGTTTGACAGCGGACAGTGGCGGGAGTGGCTCTCCCCTGAACGCGGATTGCGGCTTCCGGCGGGACAGCTGTCGTGGCTGACGGAAAAACTTACCGAATTGGGGATTTGAGCGTGAAAATCCACGGTTTCGCGCCTGGCTCGCGCGACAGCCACGATGGGGCCTTCCATTTCGCCCCGACCTTGGCATCCTGGTCCGATGCGCATCAACGGGTTCCGGCGGGCTGAACCCGCGCCGCCGCGACGGCGGGCCGTCAATCGCCGCCGCGCCGAGACAACAGGAGAGCCGAACCCTCGATGTTGACCGCTGTTTCCAACCCTGGCTTCGACGCCGCGATTCGCCGGGAGCAGCCGGCCGGTCCCTCGGGGGACACAGAATCGATCCGGCGGTCGGCGATCGCGGCGCGCCGGTTTCGCCGGACGGCGGTGCTGATCCTCGGCATGCACCGCAGCGGCACCTCGCTGTTGAGCAGCCTCGTAGAGGCTCTGGGCATCGCCCTCGGCGATCGCCTGATCCCCGGCGATCGGCACAATCCGGCGGGATATTTCGAAGATCGCGACTGCGTCGACATCCAGGAGCGCATGCTCGCGGCGCTCGGGCAGCCATGGGCCGGCGACAAAGGGATGCTGCCCTTCCCGGAGCGCTGGTGGCACGATCCGGTGATGCGCCCGTTGGTCGAGGAGCTCGCGGCGTGGATCGACGCTCGGGCGTCCGGCGAACCGGTCTGGGCGCTGAAGGACCCGCGCACGACCCGCTTTCTCCCGTTATGGCAGGAACTGCTGCAGCGCCGCGGCATCACGCCGCGCTACCTCTTGGCGGTGCGCGATCCGGCCGAGGTGGCCGCCTCCGAAGTGACGCGCGACGAGGTGCCGGCGGAGCGCGTCTACCGGACCTGGCTGCGCTACAACATGGAGGCGCTGCTCTACGCCGGCCCCGATCTTGCCGGGGTCTTCGTCTACAGCCAATGGCTGAGCGACGGCGCGGCGCAGTTGCAGCGTCTGGCGGCGATCCTGGGCGTCAGCGCGGATTACGATGAGTGCGATGCCATCGTCGGCCGGCTGGTGCGCCTCCAGCCGCGCCGGCAACCCGGTGACGCGGCGCCGCCGCCCGTCTGGGCATCGCATCTTTACGCACGCCTGCGACGCTTGTCCGATCAGCATAATATGGATCAGGTGCGCGGTCTTGCCGCCGAGGCCGAATATTTCGATGCCTTGCTGCGTCAGGGGGAGGAGCCGGACACCGAGGGCGCCCTGACCGCCGTGCTGCCGACCGTCAGCGGGCTGCCCGAGGCGCTGTCGCTCGCCGATCGGCTGCGTGCCGAGGGCGCGCGCGTCGTGCTTGGTGTTGCCGCAGAAGCACCCGCGATGACCGCCCCTGGCGTCGCCGTGGTGGTGCGGCAAATCGATGGCCCCACGGTTATCGGTGGACCGCAAAGCCGGGCCGCGTATGCCTCGTGGCGCTGGTTGCAGCAGCGCGACTATGCCGCGGTGCATATCGAAGGCGGGGAAGGCCTCGCGGCGCACTGCCTCGATGCCCGCCGCCACGGCTTGCCGGATCAGCATGACCCGATCCACGTGCATTATTTCGCGCGGCCGGCATGGCTGGAAGAGGATGGGCGTCTGCATCTGCACAGTTTTGCCGAGGCCGAGGCGTTCTGTCTGGAGCGCCGCGTCATCTCCGGCGACGGGTGCCGTCTGCTTGCACCTCCGGTTCTCCTCGCACTGTTGCGCCATGTGGCGGCCGAGGAACCGGCTTGCTCCAGCAGCCCAATGTCGAGCCGCGGCGAACCTCTGGTCAGCGTCTGCATTACCCATCACAACCGCCCGACCATGTTGAGTGATTGTCTGGCCAGTGTGCGCGCGCAGACGTATCGTCGGCTTGAAGTCATTTTGGTGGATGACGGCAGCACCGAGCCGGCCGCGCGTATTTTCGTGGACGGTCTGGAAGAGGAATTTCTGGCCAAGGGCTGGACGCTGGTGCGGCAGGATAACCGCTATCTTGGTGCCGCGCGGAATGCCGCGGTGCACGCGGCAAAGGGCGATTATCTGTTTATTCTGGATGACGACAACCTCTTGATGCCCGATGGCGTCGAGCGAGCGGTGCGCGTCGCACAGCATACCAATGCCGACATCGTGACCGCCGTCATGGCATTGTTTCACGGCCCCGCGGGGACCGACCCGACGTGGCCGGACCAGCTTTGGGTGTTTCCGGGCGGCGCCCCGCTGCTGGGGTTATTCGAAAATTCCTTCGGCGATGCGAGTGCCCTGGTGCGCCGCGGCTGCCTCCAGGCACTCGACGGTTTTACCGAAGATCGCGCTGTCGGCGCGGAAGACTGGGAATTCTTTGCCAAAGCCGCGCTCCGCGGTTACCGCCTCGAACACAGCCTGACGCCGCTCTCGTGGTACAGGGTCAGCGCGACGGGGATGGCGCGTGCAGGCAATTGGTGGAGCGATTACCGCCGCGCGCTGCGCGCCTATGAGACGGTAATTCCGCCGGCCTTGCGCGAGCTGCCGGCGCTCGCCGGTGCGATCAGGCGGCAGGCGAACGAAGCGGCGGAGCGCACCCAAAGTCTGACAGCCGAGCTGGCGCAGCGCGGCGCGGAGGCCGACCGGCTCGCCGCCGTCCTTGGCGACGTTCGCACCGAACTGGCGGCGGTCGGCGCCGAGCGGGATGAGAAGCAGGCCGAACTGACCGAAGTTCGCGCCGCGCTGGCGGCGGTCCGCACCGAGCGCGACGCGAGGCAGGCCGAACTGGCCGAAATTCGCGCCGAGCGGGACGCGGGGCAGACCGCGCTGGCGGCGGTCGGCGCCGAGCGGGACGCGCGGCAGGCCGAACTGGCCGAAGCCCGCAGCGAGTTGGCGTGGGTCGGCGCCGAGCGCGACGCGAGGCAGGCCGAACTGGCCGACGCCCGCAGCGAGTTGGCGGCGGTCCGCGCCGAGCGGGACGCCATCCAGTCCTCGACCTTCTGGCGCCTCACGCGCCCGGCGCGAACGTCGCTTGCGGCGATGCCGCCCGGTCTCAAGCGTCAGGCGCGGCGCGCCGCCAAATTGGCTTATTGGTTGGCGACGCCGCATCGCCTGCGCCAACGCATCGCCTACCTGCGGTCGCGCCGGGCGCCAGCTTTATCAAGCCCCGATGGCGGATTGGGAGCCGCGCATTCAACCACGGCGGCGGAACTGCGAATCGCCAAACGCGGCTTACGCTATCTGCGCCGGCATGGGGTTCGCCGAACGGCGGCGCGACTGGTCCAACAGGTGAGGACAGCTACCACCGCCGATTATGGCACGTGGGTTGCCCGGTATGATACTCTTACGGCGACGGACGTGGCGGCGATCGAGCGTCACATCGCAACTTTGCGTTCAACGCCGCTGATCTCGGTCGTGATGCCTGTTTACAACACCCGCCCGGCCTTTCTTCGCCGCGCGCTCGACTCCGTCTGCCGGCAGATCTACCCGCATTGGGAATTGTGCATCGCCGACGATGCTTCGTCCGATCCCGAGATAGCAGAAATATTAAACGAGTATGCTCGCCGCGACAGCCGGGTCAAACTGGTGTTTCGCCAAGAGAACGGGCATATTTCGGCCGCGAGCAATTCGGCGCTGGAGTTGGTTACCGGCGATTTCATCGCGTTGATGGATCATGACGACCTGTTGCCGGCGCATGCCCTCTATATGATGGCGGTCGAGCTGAATGCGCATTCGGACGCAGATCTCATCTATTCTGACGAAGACAAAATCGATGACCACGATCGGCGGCACGACCCGTACTTCAAGCCCGACTGGAACCCGGAACTCTTTTACTCGCAAAACTTGATAAGCCATCTCGGCGGCTACCGAACTTCGCTGGTGCGGGCCGTCGACGGCTTTCGCTGCGGGTATGAGGGGAGCCAGGATTATGACCTAGCTCTTCGCATCTGCGCCCGGACGACACAAGATCGCATCCGGCACATTCCCCATGTCCTCTACCACTGGCGCCTCGGGCCGAATGTAGAAACATTTTCAACGGAGAACCTGCCCGTCGCGGTACAAGCCGCGCAGCGCGCCCTTGCCGACCATTTCGTGAGCCTCGGTGAGGCTGTGGATATCGTGCCAAGCACCGCGCCCGGTTACTGGCGGGTCAAGCGACATCTCCCCGATCCGTCGCCGCTTGTCTCGTTGATCGTGCCGACGCGCGACCGGCTTGAGTTGTTGCGCGCCTGCATCGACGGCTTGCTGCACAAGACGGATTACCCGAACCTCGAAATCATCATCATCGACAATGACAGTCGGGAACCCTCGACCTTGGCTTACATGGAGAGCCTGGAGAGCGACAACCGGGTTCGCCTGTTGCGAATCGAGGGAGCCTTCAATTTTTCAGCGCTCAACAATCGGGCGGTGGCAATCGCCGAGGGCGAGATCATCGGCTTTATCAACAACGATATCGAGGTGATCGAACCCGGATGGCTCACCGAGATGGTCAGCCAGGCGGTTCAGCCGGGTATCGGTGCGGTCGGTGCGAAGCTGTACTATGGTGACGACACGATTCAACATGCCGGTGTCGTCATCGGGATGGGCGGCGTCGCGGGCCACGGCCATTCCCACTTCCCGCGACCGGCTTTCGGCTATTTTGGCCGTCTGCATCTCGTACAAAATGTCTCCTGCGTCACCGCGGCCTGCTTGATCATGCCCAGGAGAGTGTTCGA
>DATJUL010000045.1:0-7186 GCA_035502295.1 Allostellaceae bacterium
CTCCTCACACGGTCACATAAGTGGGGCCGCGGGCGGCGCCTGCCCAGGTGTCGATGCCGCCGTTTGTCGCCTGCCAGTTCGGCAGGGAGCGCATCGTTTGATACCAGCGCTGCACGTTGGGATAGGCGGCGAACGTGCAGCCGATCACGTCGCCCAGGGACAGGATGCCGGAGGCCAGATAATCGGCGAGCGTCAGCCTGTCGCCGCACAGAAAGCGCTGCGAGCCGATGATGTGATCATTGAGGATTTTGAGAAAACGCTCGGCGGCCTGCTTGTTCAGTTCGACCGCCTGCTGCTGGCCGGTGGCGTCGGCGAGCTTGTACGGGTCGAGCACCTGGGCATAGCAGAAGCCGTAGCCGAACGTGCGGTAGAAGCCGGTGTTGAACCAGTCCATCGCTTCGTTGACGCGGGCGCGTTCCCGCAAATCCTTGGGGTAGGCTGGCGAGTTGACCTTGTCGGCGAGGTATTTGAGCATGGCCGACGCCTCGGTCAGGCGGAAGCCGTCGTCGTCCAGCACCGGCACGAAATTGTTGGGGTTGATCGCGGTGAATTCCGGCCCGTACTGCTCACCGGTGAACAGGTCGATGACCTGCTGCTCGACCGGCAGATTGTGGTCCGCGATGAACAGCATGACCGGCCGGCACATCGTCGAAACCGGATGCGTGTAAAGCTTCATGGCCATTTGACCCTCCCTCAGAAATGGCCGGACGCGGGCCGCGCCTGCCTTGCCGCACAGATTACCGCGTCTGCCGCGCGATGGCGAGGCCGCCCGCCGCAGGATTGCGTCGCCCGGCGCGCGATGACAGGGTAGCAGAGACAGGGGCCCCCGGCTGCCGCGGTGCCGCTGACGGGACGAGGAGGATGCGTTGCCGATCCGCGTCCGCTACTACCTGCTGCTGGCGCTCGCGGCCATCGCGAAGCGGTCGGGAAAAGCGACGCGGCGGGTCGTCGATGCAGCAAAGCAACAGAAGGTGGACGACGCGGCCCTCCATATCCGACTGGTGACGCTGCTGGTCGCCCAGGCTCTGATGGCGACGACCGATCTTGCGCTGTGGCTGTTCAACCGAGCCCTGCCCGGTCACGACAGCGAGCGCCGCTGATCAGGCGTCGGCGACGACCGGCGCCGGGCGCGCGAGAAAGGCCGGCAGATCGTCGCCGAAGCCGACGACGGGGGCGGCCGGCGCGTTTTGCGGGCCGCGTGAGGGCGGACGCGCGGGCGGCGAGAGCGGTGCGGCTTCGGCGCCGTCGCGGCGGTCGATCCGGCGCCGGCGCGCCGGCGCTTCGCTCGGCGGCGCCTGGGCGATTGCCGGTTTCGGTGCCTTTGGCTGCGGCCGGCGCCCGGCGCGGGCCGGTGCCCGACGGCGGCCGGCGGCGGCGGGATCGAGCGCGGCGACATCGATGCCGGCAACCGTCGAAAAGGGGATATCTTTGCCGATCAGGTCGCGGATCGCCGCGACTGCTTTGCCGTCTTCCGGCGCGGCCAGCATGAACGAGCGCCCGGGCCGGCCGGCGCGCCCGGTGCGGCCGATGCGGTGGACGTAATCCTCGGCGTGGTACGGCACGTCAAAGCAGAAGACATGGCTGAGGCCCTGGATGTCGAGGCCGCGCGCCGCGACGTCGCTGGCGACCAGGAGGCGGATTTCGCCGTTCTTGAAGCGCTCCAGCGTTTCGGTGCGCTTCGGTTGCGACATGTCGCCGTGCAGCGCCGCGGCATCGAAGCCGTGCCGCGCCAGCGAGCGCTGCAGGATGTCGACTTCGCGCTTGCGGTTGCAGAAAATGAGCGCGTTCTTCACGTCTTCGCTGGCGATCAGGCGGCGCAGCGCCTCGCGTTTTTCCTCGGGCGCGACGATGACCAGCGATTGCGCAACCAGTTCCGCCGGCGACGCGTGCGGCGTGACGGAGATCTCGACCGGGTTTTTCAGGAAGGCGTCGCCGAGCCGGCGGATCTCGGGCGGCAATGTCGCCGAGAAGAACAGCGTCTGGCGCGCCTTCGGCAACAAGCCGACAATGCGCTCGACATCCGGGATGAACCCCATGTCGAGCATGCGGTCGGCCTCGTCGATGACGAGGATGCGCACGTCGGACAACAGAATCTTGCCGCGCTCGAACAGGTCGAGCATGCGTCCCGGCGTCGCGATCAGCACATCGACTCCGCGGTCGAGCTTCCTCTCCTGATCGCCGAACCGCTCGCCGCCGATCAGCAGCGCCGTCGACAGCCGGTGATGCTTGCCGTAGGTCTCGAACGAGGCTTCGACCTGCGTCGCCAATTCGCGCGTCGGCTCGAGGATCAAGGAGCGCGGCATGCGGGCGCGGGCGCGGCCGGCCGCCAGCTTGTCGATCATCGGCAGCGCGAAGCTCGCGGTCTTGCCGGTGCCGGTCTGCGCGCAACCGAGCACGTCGCAGCCCTGCGCGACGATCGGGATGGCCTGCTCTTGGATCGGGGTGGGAGTCGTATAACCGGCGTCGCTGACCGCCTGAAGAACCTCAGGCGATAATCCTAGTTCGGTAAAATTCATTGAGAAATTGTTGCCTTGCTACAGCTATAGCGGGGCAGACCGCCCGCATGTCTAATTGGGGATGACGGCCGAAAAGTCAACGCCTTTTGTGTTTCAGTCATGTGTCGGAAACAAGGGTGGTCTACGTTCGCGACGGGGGAGGGGTCAACGGCGGCGGAATTGCGGACGCGGCACGACCGGCGGCGCGCTGGTGTCCTTGTGGCGGAAATTGATGCGCCCTTTTGTCAAATCATACGGCGTCATTTCGACCGTAACGCGATCGCCGGTAAGGATGCGAATCCGGTTTTTCTTCATTTTGCCCGACGAGTACGCAAGCGTTTCATGGCCGTTATCGAGCCGCACCCGGAACCGCGCGTCGGGCAGCAGCTCCTGCACGGTGCCGTCGAATTCGATCAGGTCTTCCTTGGCCAATGGGCACCTCCATCAAATGAAAGGAAAAGGGGCATTCCTTGGCAACCGCCGAAACGCCCCTCTCGATGATCGCGCGTCAAGCGGGATGCAGGTTGACCGCCGACACCCGGCCGCGCTGGCCCTGCTCGAGCTCGTAGCTCAGCTTTTGGCCCTCGTTGAGCCCATCCATGCCGGCCCGCTCGACCGCCGAGATGTGAACGAAAACATCGGGGCCTCCGCTCGTCGGCTGGATAAACCCGTAGCCCTTCTGGGCGTTGAACCATTTGACCGTACCGGTCGCCATCAGCAGGAACTCCAGTTGGTATCAGGCCGCCGCACATCATGCGGCGGATCGGACGACGATTGGATCGGGAGACACGCGCCGGCGTTCGGGCGAACGCCGCCAGTGAAGCCGAACCCAAACGGGTCGACGCTGACTAGGTAGGCGGAACCGCCGAAATACGCAAGATGCTTGCGGCGCAGGCCGGCCGCTTTCGCCGCGGGCGAGCCGGGCGTCCGCGACGGGTGCCGATGGGCATGGCGCGCTGCCCGCGTTGCCGCCACAATCGAGCAGGACCCACGACATCCCGGAGGAGCATGCGATGAGCGAGGATTGGGGCAGGATCAGTGCCGATTTGGAACGCTTGCTGAGGCTGCGCTCGTTTGTCTTCGGCATGAAGCTGTTCGAGCGGCGCGCCGAGATGGAGGCGATCGCGCGCATCCGCCGGCCCGCCGCGGTGCACACACTCGACCAGCTGGTCGGCCAGGCGGCGCGGCTCGGCTGGACGCTGGGCGTGACCGCCGACAACCTGGTCGGCGCGCAGTGCCGGGCCGTCGTCGGTCTCGGCAACGCCAAGGACGCCGAGTGGCGCTCCGGCAAACACATGGCCGGCGTGTGGTACAGCAGCGAGGCGGATGCCGGGGCGCATCAGGCGGCGATGGAATGCGTGCCGGACGGGCGCTACGAGGCGTTGGCGCTGGCGCCCCTGGCCAGCGGCCGGCTCGACCCGCCCGACATTGCGTTGTTCTATGCGACCCCCGGCGCGATGATCTATTTCATCAACGGGCTGCAATGGGCCGGCTACAGACGCTTCGAATGGAGCGTCGTCGGCGAGTCGGCGTGTGCCGATTCGTGGGGCCGGGCGCTCAAAACGCGCACCCCCTCGCTGTCGATCCCGTGCTTTGCCGAGCGGCGCTACGGCGGCGTGCTCGACGACGAGATGCTGATGGCATTGCCGCCGGATTACCTGCCGAAGGCAATCGCCGGCATGGAGGCGCTGGCGAAAAACGGCCTGCGCTATCCTTTTCCGCAGTACGGCATCCAGCAGGACGTGCGCGCCGGCATGGCGGTCAGCTATCCCGGCCGCGGCTGACGGGAGGCAGGCCTGATCCCGCTCGCCGAGTTTGCCGCGACAAGCGCCGACGGCGCGGTGCTGCGGCTGCGCCGCTACGGCAACCCGCAGGCCGCGGTCCGGCTGTTTGTAAGCCACGGCAACGGCTTTGCGATCGCCGGTTACGCGCATTTCTGGCGCCGGTTTCTGGCCGAGTTCGACCTCGTGCTGTTCGATATGCGCAGCCACGGGCAGAACCCGCCCGCCGATCCGGCGCACCACGATTACGCCCATATGGTCGAGGATGTCGCGGCGGTCGCGGCCGCGGCGCGCGGCGAATTCGGCCGGAAGCCGGCGGCCGGGCTGTTTCATTCGATGTCGGCCCAGGCGGCGCTGCGGCTGACGATGGAAGCGGCGAGCGCGCCGTTCGAGGCGCTCGTGCTGTTCGATCCGCCAAACGTGCCGGCGCCCGACCATCCGGTCTATCGGGCAATGCTGGACTATGAGGAGAAGCTCGCGCGCTGGGCCGAAACGCGGCGCGAGCGCTTTGCCGCGCCCGAGGAACTGGCGGCGGAGTACGCCCGGACCCGCTCCGGCCGGCGCTGGCCGCCGGGCGCCGCGCTCGCGATGGCGCAGGCCGTGCTGCGGCCCGAACCGGAGGGCGACTGGGCGCTGGCCTGCCCGCGCGCGCTCGAAGCGTCGATGTATCTGCAAGGGCTCGGCCTCGATCTCTGGCCGCGCCGTGGCGATGTGCCGGTGCCGGTGACGCTGATCGGCGCCGACCCGGACACCGCCTATCCGGCGCCGACGGCTCTGTCCAACCGCGCGCTGGCGGCAGAGGCCGGCTTCGACTACCGCGCCATCGCCGACACCAGCCATCTCCTCCAGCTCGAAGCGCCGGGACGCTGCGCCGACGCCGCGCTGGACGCTCTCGCGCGGCACGGGCTGCGCTGACCGAATTGCGTGTCGAATGCGTCCGACACCAGCCTGACTTTAACGGTGCGCTTACAGATGTCGTGCATGCTCCGGTAGGCGTCCGCAGCAAAAAAGACGGTGATGACTGATTTCCACTCGACAATGCTCGTGTGCTCGGGTTGGCTGGCGTCGATTCTCGTCGGCGTGACGCTCGATTTGTGGCGGGTGCGACGGCGTAAGCGGCGAACGGCAGCAAAGACCGACGCTGGATAAAGCATCTGCTGACTGGGTCTTTCACGGGTGCGGAATTCCTCATCTGTTGCGATCGGTCGACGCAGCCGAACGACGATTGCAGTCGCCCGTTACCGGGTGGTCGACCCCAATTCTCGTAAAAAGCCGACATACGCAAATTTTATAAAAAGTCGAAATACGTTATCTTTGTCGAATGCAGAGGTAAATGTAATCAAATCACGCCGATAAAGCAGCAAGTCGCCGGCCTGAGCGCGGCAGGTGCGCGTGTGCGCGCCGGCTGTTCTTTTTTTGACGGTGTTTAAGGGGAATTGCGGCGATCCCCGCCGCCTTGCGGCGGACCGCCCGCGGCAGCAGCGTCGCGCTGCAGCGCGACGGGGTTGTCGGTGACGGGCGCTCTGGAATGGCGGCAACCACCGCTCGATCGCCACCAAAACCGGCGGTTTGTCGGCGATTTGTCAGACTCCATCCGCTGGCCCGCGGGCGTCGACGCCGGCTGCGGCAGGCGGGCGGGAGTCCGGCTTGCGGCAAAGACTGGGAACCCGCGCGGGCTCAGCGGATTTACGATTTATTCACTTTTAACACGACATGATTTCGACCGCCGCGGTACTTTGCGCCGAGCGCAAATCATGTCATACAAGTCGCGGACGAGAAGGCCGATTTTTGATGTCGCCAGTCGCTCACCGCGCCGACCGATTCCTGCGGTTGCTTGCGCGCAGCCGCAGCGGCATCGCCGCGGTCGAGTTTGCGCTGGTTCTGCCGGTGCTGTCGTTCATGGTTGTCGGGCTTCTCGCGTTTGGCGCCGCTCTCAACAATTATGTCGATCTGACGGAAGGGGTGCGCGCCGCCGCCCGCGTGCTGGCGCAGAGCGCTGCCTATCCGACCGTTCCGTACAGCACCGCCCAGACGTTTTTCAACGAAGCGACGACCAATCTTACGGCGGCGAACCTGACGTTGTACGTCTACGTCAACGGCACGCAGTGCACGGACGACACCTCATGCAGCACCGCGCTGAGCGGCGCGGAGGGCGATCCGGTGACCGTCACCGCGACCTATTCGCTGTGCGTTACCGTGATGGGACACAATTTTCTGCCCAGTTGTCAGCTGTCGGCGTCGACGACGCAGATCGTGGAATGATGACAGCCCGAACGACATCGATGCCGCGCCGACGCGCTTCTGGCATAACCCGGCGATGGCGCGCGCTGGCGCGGGATCGCGGCGCCACCACGGCGATCGAATTCGCGCTGCTCGCGCCGGTGCTGTCGTTTCTGGTGATCGGCGCAGCCTATTTCGCGCTCGCGTTGTTCCAGTATTCGTCGCTGACCGAAGGAGTGCGCGAGGGCACAAGGCAACTGGCATCCGCGCTTAACGATACGACGCCCTACACGGATGCCGTGAATGCACTCGAAGCGGCCGCGCCCGCCCTCAGCACCAGCCGGCTGTCGATCACGCTGTCGGTCAACGGAACCGCCTGCACGGGCAACAGCACGTGCGAATCGGCGATGAGCGGCGCCCCCGTTCCCAGTCCGGTCAGCATCACCGCGACATATCCCTGCACGGTCATCGTGATGGGGCACAACTTCCTGCCCAATTGTTACTTGAGCTCTACTGCCACGGAGATGATCGAATGATACCGGATCTCAGACCGTTGTTTCGCCGCATCCGGCGCGATCAGCGCGGCGCCACCTTCATTTTTGCGGCGGTGGCGACAATGATGCTCGTCGGGTTTGGCGCGCTCACCGTCGATCTCGGCAACGCCTATCGGGTGCGGCGCCAGCTGCAAAA
>DATJUL010000046.1:0-7037 GCA_035502295.1 Allostellaceae bacterium
GAGGCGGATCCGGCGCTTTTTGAGGACCAGGAGGAGGCGGTTTTTCATCCTTTCTCTCCTCCCAAGTCGCCGGGGCCTATTCCCCGGCGACAGGAGCGAGCATATCAGCCGCCGCGGATCAGCGTGCCGGCGCCGCCCTCGGTAAACAATTCCAAGAGGATGGCGTGCGTGACGCGGCCGTCGAGGATGACCGCCGCCTCGACCCCGCCCTCGACGGCCTGAAGGCAGGTCTCGACCTTCGGGATCATGCCGCCGGAAATCGTGCCGTCGGCGATGAGCCGACGCGCCTCGGCCGCGGTCAATTCCGCGATCAGGCGCCGATCGGCATCGAAGACGCCCGCCACGTCGGTCAGCAGCAGGAAGCGCTTGGCCTTGACCGCGGCGGCGACGGCGCCCGCCACCGTATCGGCGTTGATGTTGTAGGTCGCGCCGTCGGCGCCGATCCCGATCGGGGCGATGACGGGGATCAGGTCCGAGGCGCGGAGGGTCGCCAGGATGCGGGCATCGACGCATTCCGGCTCGCCGACATAGCCGAGATCGTCACCCTGGCGGGTCAATCTGCGGGCCCGGATCAGCCCGCCGTCCTTGCCGGTGAGGCCGATCGCGCAGCCGCCGGCGGCGTTGATCGCCGCGACGAGCTGTTTGTTGATCGTGCCGGCCAACACCATCTCGACGATTTCCATCGTCGCCCGATCGGTGACGCGCAGCCCGTCGACAAAGCGGCTTTTGATGCCGACCCGCTCGAGCATCTGGCCGATCTGCGGCCCGCCGCCATGCACGACGATCGGCTTGATGCCGACCTGCTGCAACAGCACGACATCGACCGCAAACGGGTCGCTGGCATCCGCATCGCCGGCGCCCATCGCATGGCCGCCGTATTTGACGAGGATCGTCTCGCCGGCGTAGTGGCGCAGATAGGGCAGCGCCTGCGCCAAGACGGCCGCCTTCAGCGCCGGTTCGGCACGGCTGGCGAGGGCTTCAAAGCCGGGGGAGGGGTCTGCACTCATCGCGGGACTGAAACTAGCCGGCTTTCGCTGTCGCCGCCAATTGCCGGTTCGGCGAGAGCGGCGAGCGTCGCGCGCAGGGCGGCGATCCCCAAGCGCTGTTCGGCGCTGGTCAGGTGGATCTCGGGATGCGCGGCGGGATGGCGCGCCAGCTCGGCGGCGATCCGCTCGGCAACGGCGCCGCGCGCGCCCCCGGCAATCTCGTCGATCTTGGTCAGGACGACCTGAAACGACAGGCCGGCGGCGTCGCACAATGCCATGACCGGGCGATCGGCTTCCTTGATGCCGTGCCGCGAATCGACCAGCAGGCAGACCCGGCGCAGGCCGGCGCGACGCCGCAGATAACGCTGGACAAGGCGCGTCCACGCGGCGATCGCCGATTTGGACGCCGCCGCATAGCCGTAGCCCGGCAGATCGACCAGCATCAGCCGGCCGTCGAGCGCGAAGAAGTTGATCTGGCGCGTGCGCCCCGGCGTGTTCGACGTGCGTGCCAGCATGCGCCGTCCGGTCAGCGCGTTGACGAGGCTCGACTTGCCGACATTGGAGCGGCCGAGAAAGGCGATCTCCGGCAGCCCGTCGGCGGGCAGCGCCGCCTCGCTCGCGGCGCCGGCAACAAAGCGGCAGTCGCGCGCAAACAGCAGCCGGCCGGCTTCAAGCCGCTCCGCCGCGATGTCGCGCGGTGGATGGAGGTCGGCGGCGAGGGTCGAGGGATTGACAGTCTGCGCCATCCGAATTGCTTCGCTTCGCTCGCAATGACGCGGGATTGGCGGAGTCATTGCGAGGCGCGCAGCGACGCAGCAATCCCGATCGGGCCGGGGGATCAAGCCGCGCCGACGCGGTGCATGATCGCCCATTGCTGGGCGACGCTGAGGAGATTGTTCCACGCCCAGTAGATCACCAGGCCGGCCGGGAAGGCCGACAGCATATAGGTGAACACGACCGGCAGGACCATGAACATCTTGGCCTGCGTCGGATCGACCGGCTGCGGGTTGAGCTTCTGCTGCAGGAACATCGTGACGCCCATGATGATCGGCCAGGCGCCGATCATCAGGACGTGCGGCGGCGTCCACGGAATGAGGCCGAACAGGTTGGCAAACGAGGTCGGGTCGGGCGCCGAGAGATCATGAATCCAGCCGTAAAACGGCGCCTGCCGCATCTCGATCGTCACGAACAAGACCTTGTACAGCGCGAAGAACACCGGAATCTGGATGACGATCGGCAGGCAGCCGGCCAGCGGGTTGGCCCCGACCTTCTTGTAAAGCCCCATGATCTCCTGCTGTTGGCGGGCCTTATCGTCGGGGAATTGCTCGCGGATCTTCTGCATCTGCGGCTGCAGCAAGCGCATCTTCGCCATCGCCTGATAGGATTTGTTGGCGAGCGGGAAGAAGGCGAGCTTGATGAGCAGCGTCAACAGCAGGATCGCCAACCCGAAATTGCCGAGAATACCGTAGAAGAATTCGAGAACCAGAAAGATCGGCTTGGTCAGGAAATAAAACCAGCCGAAATCGATCGCCAGGTCGAACCGCGGGATGCCCTGCGCCTGGTACCCTTCCAGCAGGCTGAGCTCTTTGGCGCCGGCAAAGAAGCGGGTCGAGGTCGCCGCGGTGCCGCCGGCCGGGACGGTCAGCGACGGCCCGGTGAAGTCGGTCTGATAACGATCGACGCCGTGCTCGACGACATGGGTGAAACGCGACTTGGCTGCTTCCTGCGGCGACAGCACCAGCGCCGTCAGCCAGTATTTGTCGGTAAAGCCGAGCCAGCCGCCCGTCGTGTCGTAAACATCCGGTTCGCCCGGCTTCAACGAACCGTATTTGACCTCCTGCAGCGAGCCGTGCAACTCGCCGATCATGCCCTCGAACAGGATGTAATAGCCAAGGACGTGCGGGGTGCCGGTGCGGTTGATAAGCGCATAGGAGGACAGCTCGACCGGCTTCGCGGTGGTGTTGCGCACGACCTGCTTGACCGTGAACATGTAATTCTTGTCGACCGTGAGCGTGCGGGTGAACAGCAGCCCCTCGCCGTTGTTCCAGGTCAGCGTCAGCGGCGTCGCGGGGGTCAGCCTGGCCCCGGCCGGCGCGGTCCAGCGCGAGTCCGGCCCCGGCAATTTGACCGCGCCGTGATCGGCGACCCAGCCGAACTGCGCAAAATAGGCGTGCTTTGTGCCGGTTGGTTCGAGCAGCACGACGTCCGGGCTGTTCGGGGCGGTCGTCTGGCGGTATTTCGCCAGTGTCAGGTTGTCGAGACGGGCGCCGACCAGATCGATCGACCCGCGCAGGCTCGGGGTATCGATCGGTATCCGCGGCTGCTTGGCGATCACCTGCTGCGGCGTCGGCGTCGCGGGCGCTGCCGGGACGCCGGCAGCGGCCGATGGCGCCGGTGCGGTCCCGCTCGGTGCGGTTGCGCCCGGCGTTTTTGTCGCGCCTTGCGTGACCGCCGGGGCGTGCGGCGCCGGCGGCGTCAGCGGATGGAATTTCCCGATCAGAAATTGGAACGCGATCAGTATGCCCACCGAGAGCACGATCGCGAGCAGAAGATTGCGCTGTTCCATCGAAAGCCGCAGCGGCCGGTCAGCGGTGGAGATGGGTCGGGACCGGGTCGTAACCGCTGCCGCCCCAGGGATGGCAGCGCAACAGCCGGCGCAGCCCGAGCCAAGCGCCGCGCCACGGTCCGTGCCACGCGATCGCCTCGGCCGCATAGTGCGAGCAGCTCGGATAATAACGGCAGGAGGGCGGCAGGACAGGCGACAGCAGAAGCTGATAGGCGCGGATCGCCCCGCGCATGGCCAGCCCGACGATCACACTCGCGATCCGCTCAGCCGGCATTCCCGATCTCCTCTCTCCGCGCGCTCCGGGCGATCTGGCGCAAGGCCCCTTCGAGGTCGGCGAGCAGCAACGCATAGCGCCGCGCGCCCGTGCCGTTGCGCGCGATCAGCACGTAATCGGTCCCGGGCACTCCCCGGCGCGCCAACACCGCGGCCGCCGCGGCCCGCAGCCGGCGCTTTGCCCGGTTGCGCGCCACCGCGTTGCCGACCCTGCGGCTGGCGGTAAAGCCGACCCGCACCGCCGGGCCGGGTTGCCCGGTCGGCGGCGCCGGCGCCGCCTGCAGCACCAAGCCGGGCCGCGCCGCGCTGCGGCGGCTCGCGGCGACACGCAGAAAATCGGCGCGAGCTTTCAGCCTTGCAAGTCCGACGGCCATCGATCTATCGGCAGGCGGCGCACCACGCGGCCGATTCGCCGCGGCGCCCGGCCGTCCGACGCGACACCCGATCAGGCCGACAGGCGCTTGCGGCCCTTGGCGCGGCGCGCCGCCAGGACGCGCCGGCCGGCCGGCGTCGCCATCCGCGCGCGAAAACCGTGACGGCGCTTGCGGATCAGCCGGCTCGGCTGGTAAGTGCGCTTCACGGCACCCTCTCTACTGGGTTGCTGCCCTCGCGACCGGAGGCCGCTATATAGGGGCGCGCTGCCGGCAAGTCAACGCGCCGGGGAGATCGGGTCGCCGGGCGGCAACCATCGGGGCGAGCGAGACGGGATGACCGCAGCCGACGACCGATACCTGAGCTGGCGCGCAGCTTCCGACGGCCCGCTTCGGCCGGGCAGCGACGCGCACAAGACCGCCTTTTGCCGGATGCTGCTCGAGACGCACAACCCGTACAAGCCGGCGGTCATCGATTGGCCGCTGCTCGACGCGGCGGCGCGCGGGCGCCTGATCGGCCTGCCGATCTGGGACATTGCGGTGCAGACCGAGGGCAAAGCCAGCATTCGCGTCATGAGCTATGCCGAGACGATCGCCGATCCGCTGCTGCGCGAGGCGCTGCAGCTCAACGGGTTCGAGGAGAGCCGCCACAAGCACGTGTTGGCCAATCTGGTCGCGGCCTACGGCATCGGGCTGGCGCCGGAGCCCGAGTATCGCCGGCCGCGCCACCCGCGCTGGGCCTTTCTGACCACCGGATTGAGCGAGTGCATCGACAGTTTTTTCGCCTTCGGGCTGTTCGCGGCGGCGCGCCGTTCGAGCTTCTTTCCGCCGGCCCTCGTCGAAACCTTCGAGCCGGTCATGCAGGAGGAGGCGCGCCACATCCTGTTCTTTGTCAATTGGCTGGCGTGGCATCGGCGCAACCTGGCGTGGTGGCGGCGGCCGTGGTTATGGTGCGTCATCGGGTTGGCCTGGGCGCGCCTCGTGCACGAGCGCATCGGCCTGGCGCGCGGCATCGGCGCGTCCCCGGACGAAGCGCCGCAGGACAACAATTTCACGCTGACCGGCAGCAAATCCGTCACCGACATCGATCTCGCGCCGGCCGCGTTCTTCGAGCTTTGCCTCGCCGAGAACGATCGGCGCATGGCCGGCTACGATCCGCGCCTCCTGCGGCCGCAGGTGGTGCCGCGTCTCGTCCGTTTGGCGCGGCTGCTGCTGCGCTGCCGCCCGCGGCGCAGCGATGCCGGCCGACGATGACCGCGAGCGGTAGCGCAACCGGCCCGGCCGACGCATGAAGAAGCTGCCGATTGTCGCCGCCGTCGCGGGTGTGGCGCTGATGGCGGCGCTCGTGGCCTATTTCGGCCTCGATGCCGTATGGCATTCGCTGCGGGCGATCGGCTGGGTGGGGTTTGCCGCCGTCTGCGCCATCCACCTTGCGCTGATCGCGGTGATGGGATTGGCGTGGCGGGCGCTGTTGCGGGGCATCCATCCGTGGAAGACGATGTGGGCGCGGTTGATGCGCGATTCCGGCGCCGAGGCGCTGCCGCTGTCGCAGGTCGGCGGCTATGTGCTGGGCGCGCGGGCGTTGAGCCTCGTCGGCGTGCCGGCGTCGCTCGCCACCGCCAGCACGATCGTCGATGTGACGCTCGAATTTTTCGCCCAGATCGTCTACACGGCGCTGGGTCTGGCGCTGCTCGTCCGGCTCGAACCGGAAACCCGCGCGGCGGCCCCCGCGCTGATCGGGCTGGCCGCGGCCGGGCTGGCCGGCGCCGCGTTTGTCGTCGTCCAGCGCCACGGCTTTGCGTTGTTCGACCGGATGGCCCGGATTCTCGGGCGCGGCTGGGCGGAGCGCGGCGCCGTCGGAGCAGCGAGCCTCCATGCCGCGCTCGAGGCCATCTATCGCCGGCTGCCCGGTCTTTGGCTCGGCAGCGTCCTGCATCTGGTCTGCTGGGTGGCCAGTGCAACCGAGGTGTGGCTGGCGCTGCAGCTGGCCGGCGAGCCGTTGTCGTTTGCCGCCGTTTTGGCAATCGAGAGCCTGCTTTATGCGATCCGCTCCGTGGCATTTCTCGTGCCGCAGGCGGTCGGCGTGCAGGAAGGGGCCTACATCCTGGTCGGCGCCAGTTTCGGGCTGACCCCCGATATGGCGCTCGCCCTGTCGCTGTTGAAGCGCGGGCGCGATCTGGCGATCGGCCTGCCGGCGATCGCGGTCTGGCAGGCGATCGAAAGCCGCCGCGTGCTGCGCCGCCGCGCCGCGCTCGTTGACCGGCCCGCGGACCGGAAAGAGGCCGCGGTTCCTCCGGGCAAGTAAGCGGAATGCGGGCGCGCTATTCGACCAGTTCGCTTTCCTTGATCTCCGGCACGCTTGGCGGGGGCGGTTTCGGGCGGAATGTGAAGACCAGCTTGTCTTCCTCCGCGTCGGCCGCGACCTGGACGATGCCGCCCTTTGCCAGCTTGCCGAACAGCAGCTCCTCGGCGAGCGGCTTCTTGATGTGCTCCTGGATGATGCGGGCCAAGGGCCGCGCGCCGAATAACGGGTCGTAGCCCTTTTTGCCGAGCCACTCGCGGGCGCTCGAGGCTAGCTCGATCGTGACATTGCGATCGGCCAGCTGCTCTTCCAGTTGCAGCACGAACTTGTCAACGACCCGGCCGATCGTTTCGGGCGACAGTGGCGCAAACGAGATGATCGCATCGAGCCGGTTGCGGAATTCCGGCGTGAACATGCGGGTGATCGCTTCCTCGTCGTGCCCGGTGCGGATGCCGCTGCCGAAGCCGATCGCCTGCTTCGCCAGTTCGGCGGCGCCGGCATTCGTCGTCATGATCAGGATGACATTGCGGAAATCGACG
>DATJUL010000047.1:0-3795 GCA_035502295.1 Allostellaceae bacterium
GTATCGGCCGCCTCGGGCGCGGTCGGCGCGGTCGCCGGGCAGATCGCGAAGCTCAAGGGCGCGCGGGTCGTCGGCATTGCCGGCGGCACCGACAAATGCCGCTATGTCACCGACGAACTCGGCTTCGATGCGGCGGTCGACCATCGCGGCTCCGACCTTGGCAGCGCGCTCGACCGGGCGTGCCCCGGCGGCATCGATGTCTATTTCGAGAATGTCGGCGGCGCCGTGCAGCAGGCGGTGTTTCCGCGGCTCAACGATTTCGGCCGCATGGTCATGTGCGGCATGATTTCGGAATACAACGACCAAGCGCCGCGCCCCGGCCCCAATCTCGGCGCGGTCGTACGCAAGCGCCTGAAAATCCAGGGCTTCATCGTCAGCGACCAGCGCCACCGCCAGGCCGAGTTCCGCGCTTTTGCAGCGCCGCTCGTGCGCGCCGGCCGGATCAAGTACCGCGAGGACATCGTTAACGGCCTGGAGCGCGCGCCCGAAGCTTTCATAGGGCTGCTGCAGGGCCGCAACTTCGGCAAATTGCTGATCCGCCTCGCGCCCGACCCGACAAGCTGATCAGGCCGAGCCTAGCATGAAAGCGGTGGAGCGAGGGCGCGAGGCGCAGCGCTATACGGTCGTCGTCAGGGGCCTCGTGCTGATCTGCAGCATCGGCATCCGCCGCGCCGAGCGCGAGCGGCCGCAGCGGGTGCGCATCTCGGTCCAATTGACCGCGACCGAGGAGGCCTCCTGGCCGGGCGAGGACCGCCGCCGCGTGATCAATTACGAACATGTCGTCGCGGCGATCCGCAAGATCGCCGCCGCCGGTCATATCGATTTGTGCGAGGGGTTTGCGGCAAGCATCTGCGAATCCTGCTTCGCCGATGCGCGGGTCGGCCATATCCGCGTCGAGGTTGAAAAGCTCGACATCTTCGGCGATGCCGAGGCGGTCGGCGCCGTCATCGAACGCGACCGGCCGGTCTGAGCCGCGATGGCGCGGCCGCTCATTGTCGGCATCGTCAACATGACCGCCGATTCGTTTTCCGACGGCGGACATTTTCTCGATCCCGCCGCGGCGATCGCGCACGCCGGCGCGCTCGCCGCCGGCGGCGCCGACATCGTCGAACTCGGTGCCGCCGCCAGCAACATCGCCTCCGCCGCGATCGCGCCCGAGGAGGAAATCCGCCGCCTCGGGCCGGTCCTGGCGGCGCTCGCCGGAACCGGAATAAGGCTGTCAATCGATACCTGGCAGCCGGCGGTGCAGCGCTTCGCCTTGGCGCGGGGCGTCGATTGCGTCAACGACATTCGCGGCTTTCCGGACCCGAACCTGTATCCCGACCTGGCCGCGTCGGCGGCGCGGCTCGTCGTCATGCATGCCGTCGATGCCGGCAGCGGACGGGCGCAGCGCCGCGACCTGTCCGGCGCCGAGGCATGGCGCCGCATCGACGAATTTTTCGCCGCGCGGATCGCGGCGCTGACCGCTTCCGGCATCGCCCGCGAGCGGCTCATCCTTGATCCCGGCATGGGCCTCTTTCTCAGCACCCGAGCGGAGGCGTCGCTGTACGTGCTGGCGCGGCTGCCGCTCTTGCAGCAGAGATTCGCCCTGCCGGTCATGGTCTCGGTGTCGCGCAAGTCGTTTCTGGCGGCGCTCACCGGCCGAGAGAACCCGACCGCGCGCGGGCCGGCAAGCTTGGCGGCCGAGCTTTACGCCGCGGCGCACGGCGCCGACTACATCCGCACGCATGACGCCGCCGCGCTCGCCGACGCCCTCAACATCGTCGCCGCGCTGGAAGCCGCGGCGCCGGACGGTCAGTCGGCGGCGGCGCTTTCCGGCGCCGCATCCGGCAGCATGCCGAGCGCACGCTTATAAAGGTCGAGCAGGGTTTCCTGCTCGTCCACGTCGTCCTTGTCCATGCGCCGGAGGCGGATCAGCTGGCGCATGATCCTGGTGTCGAAGCCGCTCCCCTTGGCTTCGGCGAAGACCTCCTTGATGTCCTCGGCAAGCGCGCGCTTTTCCTCTTCGAGCCGTTCGATGCGCTCGATGAACGATTTGAGCCGCTCGCCGGCAATCCCCCCGATATCCGACATTCGCTTCCCCCGATCCTGCGATGAAAATCCCCCGATCGTCACCCCGCGAAAGCGGGCGGTCCAGGGCGACCGCTCGTCACTCGCCCTGGATTCCCGCCTGCGCGGGAATGATGGCGCAAGTTTGTCAGTGCTTCGGCTGGCTGGCGGCAAAAGTGGCCTTCTGCTCGGCCGTCGCCTCCTTCTGGTATTGCCTGCGCCATTCGTCGTAGGGCATGCCGTAGACGATCTCGCGCGCCTCGGGGTCGCTGAGCGGCAAGCCCTTCTCTTCGGCCGCCTCGCGATACCAGCGCGACAGGCAGTTGCGGCAGAAGCCGGCCAGGTTCATCAGGTCGATGTTCTGCACGTCGGTGCGCTCGCGCAGGTGCGCGACCAGCGTGCGGAAGGCGGCGGCTTCGAGTTCGGTGCGGGTCTGGTCGTCCATGTCGTCCCTCCTCTGCTGGCACCCTATGTAGCATCGCGCGGGCCGATCTTGAATGCGTCGCACCTCCGCCGCAGCGACGTTAAGCTCGGTGCGATCGGATGCGAGAGGATGCGTCGGCGATGCTGCGGTGGCTCGGGCGATTGTTCACGGCGATCGGCGTCTTGGCGTTCCTTGCCATTGTCGGCATCGGCGTTGCGGCGTGGCGTCTGTCGGTCGCGCCGCCTCTGCCGCCCACGATCGTGCTCAGCGCCGATCTCGATCGCGGCCTCGCCAAGGGTGCCGGCCAGGACAGGCTCGCGAACCTCCTGTTCGGGGCGAAACCGACGCTGCGCGACTTTCTCGACGCGCTCGACCGCGCCGCCGGCGACCCGCGCGTCAGGGGGCTCTATCTGCGGCTCGGCAGCGACAATCTGGCGCTGGCGACCTGCCAGCAGGTGCGCGATGCGATCGCCGCGTTTCGCCGACACGGCAAGTTCGCGATCGCGTTTGCCACCAGCTTCGGCGAATTCGGCCCCGGCACGCGGCCCTATTATCTTGCGACCGCGGCCGACGAAATCTGGCTGCAGCCCTTGGGGTCGGTCGGCCTCATCGGCCTCGACGCCGAAACTCCGTTTCTGCGCGGCCTCTTGGACAAGATCGGCGTCGTGCCGAGCTTCCAGCATCGCGAGCAGTACAAGACGGCGGCGAATGTCCTGACCGAGACGGCGATGACGCCGGCGCAGCGCGAAGAAACCGACGATCTGCTGACCCAGTATGAGGGGCAGATCGTCGCCGGCATCGCCGCCGGCCGCAACCTGCCGCCGGCGCGCGTTGCCGCGCTGATCGACCGCGGGCCGCTCCTGTCCACCGATGCCAAGGCGGCCGGTCTCGTCGACCGCATCGGCTACCGCGACGAGGCGCGCGCCCGCGCGCTCGCGCGTGCCGGCGCGGGTGCGAAATTCGTCGCGCTGAAGCGCTATCTCGACGCCGCGGGCCGGCCGCACTCGACGAGCGGCCCGAAAATCGCATTGATCTACGGCACCGGGCTGATCGTCCAGAGCGGCGCGGACGATTCGCTCCTCGGCGGCAGCGAATTGACCGCGCGCCGCATGATCCGCGCGTTCGCCGAGGCGTCGCGCGATCAGGGCGTCAAGGCGATCCTCTTCCGCATCGACAGCCCCGGCGGCTCGGCGGTCGCCTCGGAGACGATCTGGCGCGCGGTCGAACGCGCCAAGGCGGCGGGCCTGCCGGTCATCGTGTCGATGGGCGATGTCGCCGGCTCGGGCGGCTATTACATCGCCGCGCCGGCCGACAAGATCGTC
>DATJUL010000048.1:0-3445 GCA_035502295.1 Allostellaceae bacterium
GCGCCTCGGCAAACCGGACGCATCGCAGGCCGAATTGGAACAGGCCGCGCGCGACGCCAATGCGCACGACTTCATCCGTCAGTTGCCGCAGGGCTACCAGACGATCATCGGCGAGCGCGGCGTCAACCTGTCGGGCGGCCAACGGCAGCGCCTGGCGATTGCCCGCGCGCTGTTGCGCGATGCGCCGATCCTGATCCTCGACGAGGCGCTGTCATCGGTCGACGCCGAGAACGAGGCGGTGATCCAGGAGGCGCTCGACCGCCTGTCGCGCGGCCGCACGACGCTTGTGCTGGCGCACCGCCTGTCGAGCGTCATCGGCGCCGACCGAATCCTTGTGCTGGGGCACGGCCGTGTCGTCGAGGACGGCCGGCACGCCGAATTGATCCGGCGCGACGGCCCCTACCGCGCGCTGATGGGCGGGCAGGCCGAGGAGCGCGCCGGCGATCTTGATTTCGCGATCGACGAATTGCGCGCCGAAGCCGGCGAACCGGCGGCTGTGGCGACCGATTACGGCGAGGAGGCGCCGGCGGCGGTACAGGCGGCCGCGGCGCAGGTCGGTGCGGCAACGACGCTCGCGACGCTGATCGATATCATCAAGCCGTGGCGGCGACGCTTCGCCATCGTCGTCACCTCCGGGATCGCCCGGGTGGCGGCCTTTATCGGCGTCGGCATCATCGGCTCGCTGGCGGTTGCCGCGGTCAAGACCGGCCGGCCGTTCACGATGCTGCTCGTTGCTCTGGCGCTGGTGGCGCCGCTCGCCGGGCTATTGCACTGGCTCGAATCGTGGCTGGCGCACGATATCGCCTATCGCCTCTTGGCCGAATTGCGGATCCGCCTCTACCGGAAGCTGGACGAGCTGGCGCCGGCCTACCTCGTGCGGCGGCGCTCGGGCGACCTGATCGCGCTGGCCAGCCAGGACATCGAAACGATCGAGTACTTCTTCGCGCATACGGTGGCGCCGGCTCTGGTCGCCGTATTGGTGCCGTCGGTCGTGCTCGTGACGTTGGCGGTCGTCGCCTGGCCGATCGCGCTGGCGCTATTGCCGTTCGTGCTGTTCGCCGGCCTCGCGCCGGTGTTACGGCGCACCCGAATCGACCGGCTCGGCGGCGAGGCGCGCGACGCGCTCGGTCTGCTCGCCGCCTATGTTACCGAGACGATCCAGGGCCTCGCCGATCTTGTCGCGTTCCAGGCTGTCGGCCGGCGCCGTGCCGGCTTTATGGCGGCCGTCGCGGCCTATCAGAAGACCAGGCTGACGCTGCTGTTCGACCTGTCGTCGCAGACCGCGCAGCTCGACGTCGCGACCGGCCTCGGCGGGTTGTCCGTCGCGGTGGTCGGCGCCGTGCTGGTCGCCGAGCATCACCTTGCCGCGACCACCCTGCCGCTGCTGATCCTCTTATCGCTGTCGTCGTTTCTGCCGATCTCGGAGATCGCCCAGGTCAGCCGCCAGCTCGCCGATACGATTGCCTCGACCCGTCGGCTGTTCGCCGTCCACCACGAGGAGCCGGCGGTGCATGACGGAGCGGCCCGGCCGCCGGCGCCGGTCGGTGGCTCCGCGATTCGCTTCGAGCAGGCCGCCTTCGCCTACCCCGGGGCGCGGCGGGTGGCGCTCGACGGCGTCACGCTGGCCATCCCGGCCGGCGCCACGGTCGCCATCGTCGGCCCCTCCGGCGCCGGCAAGACGACGCTCGCCAATCTGCTGTTGCGCTTCTGGGACCCGGCCTCGGGCGAGGTGTTGATCGACGGCGTCGATTTGCGCGCGTTCGAACTCGACCATCTGCGCCGCCGCATCTCATTGGTATCGCAGGACACGTATCTGTTCAACGACACGTTGCGGACGAATGTCGCGCTGGCGCGGCCGGACGCCGACGACGCGGCCGTGCAGCGGGCGCTCGACCAGGCGGCGCTCGCCGATTTTGTCGCGAGCCTGCCGGAAGGGCTCGAGACCCGCGTCGGCGAGCGCGGCGTGCAGTTGTCCGGCGGCCAGCGCCAGCGCATCGCGATCGCCCGGGCGTTCCTGAAAAACGCGCCGACGCTGATCCTCGACGAGGCGACCTCGCATCTCGACGCGGTCAGCGAGGCGCAGGTGCGCGGTGCGCTCGCCGCGCTGATGCGCGATCGCACGACGATCGTCATCGCCCACCGGCTGTCGACGGTGCGCGACGCCGATCTGATCGCCGTGCTCGATCAGGGGCGGCTTGTCGAATTCGGCGCACACGCCGATCTGGTGGTGCGCGGTGGCCTCTACGCGCGCCTGATCCGCCGCCAGATCGCCGGCGATGCAGCGGTCGCTGCGGCCGGAAATTGACCAGGTCGAACACAAAAGAGCGTTGTTGGCCGCGTCGCCGCGTGCCGTCTCGAGGTAGTCGGATTCGAATTTTGGAGAGCCGGATGAGCGGTCCCGCGACTGCATTTCGTCGCGCCGCCGAGCAGCAAACTGCGCGATGGCTCGCCGCTTGATGCGGTCGATGTGCCCGTGATCGCCCGCATCGCGGCTGCAGGAACACGTTTGGCTATAGCGCTTACCGAATAGGTATTTTTGGGCATCTCGCGCTATTTTGTTAGCGTATCGGCCAGACTGGTGACAACCCGGGACGGAAAAAAGGGCTTTTGCCAGTATTGCGCTTAGCACCGTGGCGGCTCCTTGGGAAACAACACTCCCGTGGAACGCCCCATTCGGAATATCGGTGCGCAAAGGCCAATATCGGCGAGCAAGCGGTCGTTCGAACGCCATCAGCTCATGATTGGCCCGTCGGCGCTTCCTCCAGTTGGTGCAGATCTTTACTGCAGCGACCGCGATATTTATCAGCGTCATGACCTTTTCCTTACCAGGTTGGACGGACCGGACACCGTAGCCGGTGCTGGGGCGGGCGCGGCCATTTGCCAGGCCGTGACGCAGGCCAGCGCCGCAACGGGCAGCGCGGCGAGAAATACCCAAACGCCGGCGGTCTGCGCTGCGGGCACGGAAAAACCATGGGCGAAGCCGGCGAGATTGGCGATCGCGGCGGCGATCGCCGAGCCGGCCGCGGCGCCGGTGAGGCGCGCTGTCGCAATGCCGGCGCCGCCAATGGCACGTTCCTCAGTGGGAAGCGCCCCGAGGATGCCTTGGGTCATGAAAGCGTATGACAGCCCAAACCCGATGCCGATCAAGCCGGCGGCGAGGACGACAAAGGCGATAGAGCCGGCATCGAAGACCAGCGCGCACGCTGCCAGCCCGGCCAGGATCGCGATCGCGCCGAGACGGATCAGCCGTTTCGGCCATTCTCCGGTCAGGCCCGCTACCGGCAGAGAGATCAACCGGCGCTGCGAGTCGAAGATCCGAAGGGAGATGCCATGCCTAGCAATCCAATCGAGCCGCTCGGTCTTGGCGAGGTGGTCCTGCGGGTCGCCGATCTGCAGCGGTCGATCTCGTTCTATCGCGACGTGCTCGGATTTCGGTTGATTCGGG
>DATJUL010000049.1:0-4762 GCA_035502295.1 Allostellaceae bacterium
CGAGGGCGACCTGACGGTCGGCAACGACGCGGAAGGAAGCGGCGGCGAGAGCTTTGCGCCCGGCACCTACGCCTGCCGCCCGCCCGGCGCCGCGCACGGCCCCTTCAAATCCGAGCGCGGCTGCCTCTTGCTCGAAATCCACTACTACGCGGAATGATGTGCTTATCGCCGCCGCATTCTCATGTTCCTATTTGGGTCGCGAAGTCGAGTTCGGCGCAGAACGGGAACGGCATATTCGGCGACAACGGCCGCTATTGGATCGCCACGGCGTACATCGCGCGGGCGCTAGCCGCGGGAGAAGTGGAATGGACTCAAAGTTGACATTCAAATACGATCGCGACGCCGACATCCTGCATATCGACAAGTGCCCGCCTTACGCGGCGCAGGAGTCGGAAGAACTTGGCGACGACGTGATCGCTCGCCTCAACCCGCAAACCGGCGCGATTGAGAACCTGGAAGTGCTGTTTTTCACGACGCGCCTATTGCGCGGCGAACTTTTCGAGGTGCCGATCGACGCCGAACTCCATATCGCGGCAGTGGAATAGGCGGCATATCGGCGAAACGTTTCAGTGCGGGCACGAGGTAGAGAGGGAAATTCGATTGGCTCGGCGACGGGATTCAGCATTCCAATCGGCGCTCTCTATCCTGGTGCCCGAGGCGGAGCGGCTCGTTGCGCCATTCCGCGAGCGATATGATCCGTCGGCCGCCTCGGGCATGCCCGCTCATATCACGTTGCTCTACCCGTTCATGCCCCCCGCCGACATCGACCCGACGGTGGTCGGTAAGTTGGCAGAATGCCTTGGAGAGTTCGCCGTATTCGACTTCAGTCTGACGGCGATCGGCTATTTTGACCCCGGCGTGCTCTATCTTGCGCTCCAGCCGGACCAACCGTTTCGTCGCATGACGTTGGCCGTTTGGGCAGGCTGGCCGCAATGTCCGCCTTATGGAGGACGGTACGCGGAGATTATCCCGCACCTTACGGTCGCGGAAGTCGCCGATGCGCAACTCTGCGATCAGATCGCGAGGGATTTTGCGCGGGCCGCCGATGGGAAACTACCCGTTCGCGCGCGAGCGACAACCGCAACGCTGCTGGACAAGCGCCGCGGGCGATGGCGCATTCACACCGAAATTCCGTTGGGTGGGCGCCGCATGTGATCCGCTCACGCTGCTGGATGAGCGGGCGGGCTGCGGACTGTTTCAAGCGCTCGATCGAGCAGTTTTGTCATGGCGGAGATTTTTCCTGGATGATTACGCAACCCGCCCAACGCTCGTCGTCCCGGCGAAGGCCGGGACCCACTCCTGCCGTGGATACCGGCCTGCGCCGGTATGACGGGTATCGGGACCTTCATGTCACGGTGATGACGACTTATTTCGCGCCGCCTCACGCCGCCAGGCGGTGCTGGCGGATGAGGGCGAGGATTTCGGCGGCGGCCTTGGGGATGTTGGTGCCGGGGCCGAAGATCGCGCTGACCCCGGCTTTTTTCAGGAAATCATAATCCCGGTGCGGGATGACGCCGCCGCACACGACGAGGATGTCGCCGGCGCCCTCCTTTTTCAAAGCGGCGATCAGCGCCGGCACCAGCGTCTTGTGCGCCGCCGCCTGGCTGGAGACGCCGACGACGTGCACATCGTTTTCGACCGCCTGGCGCGCCGCTTCCTCGGGCGTCTCGAACAACGGGCCGATATCGACATCGAAGCCGATATCGGCAAACGCGGTCGCGATGACCTTGGCGCCGCGGTCGTGGCCGTCCTGGCCCAATTTGACGACCAGCATGCGCGGGCGGCGGCCCTCCTCGCGCGCAAACGCGTCGATCTCGCGCTGCATGCGGCCGAAATTCTCGTCGCCGTGGTATTGCCCGCCATAGATGCCGACGACCGACTGTGTCGCGGCATGATGGCGGGTGAACACTTTTTCGAGCGCGTCGGAGATTTCGCCGACCGTCGCGCGCGCGCGGCTCGCCTCGATCGACAGCGCCAAGAGGTTGCCTCCTGAGCCGGTCGAAGGGCCGCTCCGCGCCGCCGCCGTCAAGGCCGCCAGTGCCGCCGCGACGCGCGCCTTGTCGCGGCTCGCGCGCACCGCTTTCAGCCGCGCGATCTGCTGGGCGCGCACCGCTGCGTTGTCGACATCGAGAATCTCGACCTCCGCCGAATCGTCCGAGCGGTATTTGTTGACGCCGACGATGGTTTCCTCGCCGCGGTCGATCGCGGCCTGGCGGCGCGCCGCGGCCTCCTCGATGCGCAGTTTCGGCATGCCGCTTTCGACCGCTTTCGTCATGCCGCCGAGCGCCTCGACCTCGTCGATCAGCGCCTGCGCCGCCTCGGCGATCGCATGCGTCAGGCTTTCGACGTAATAGCTGCCGCCCAACGGATCGACGACATGCGGCACGCCGCTTTCCTCGGCGAGGATCAGTTGCGTGTTGCGCGCGATCCCGGCCGAGAACGGCGTCGGCAGCGCCAAGGCCTCGTCGAACGAATTGGTATGCAGCGACTGCGTGCCGCCGAGCACCGCCGCCAGCGCCTCGATCGTTGTCCTGATGATATTGTTGTGCGGGTCCTGCTCGGTCAGGCTGACGCCGGAGGTCTGGCAATGCGTCCTGAGCGCCAGGCTCGCCGGGTTCTGCGGCGAAAACTGCCCGATCAGCCGCGCCCACAGGAGCCGCGCGGCGCGCAGCTTGGCGATCTCCATGAAGAAATTCATGCCGATGCCGAAAAAGAACGACAGGCGCGGCGCGAATTCGTCGATCGCGAGCCCACGCGACAAGGCGGCGCGCACGTATTCGATGCCGTCGGCTAGCGTAAAGGCCAATTCCTGCACCGACGTCGCGCCGGCCTCTTCCATGTGATAACCGGAAATTGAGATCGAATTGAACTTCGGCATGTGGCGCGCCGTGTATTCGATGATGTCGGCGACGATGCGCATCGAGGGGCCGGGCGGATAGATATAGGTGTTGCGGACCATGAACTCCTTCAGGATGTCGTTCTGGATCGTGCCCTGAAGCTGGTCCTGCCGGATGCCCTGTTCCTCGGCGGCGACGATAAAGCCGGCCAATACCGGCAAGACGGCGCCGTTCATCGTCATTGACACGCTCATCCGGTCCAAGGGGATGCCGTCGAACAGGATTTTCATGTCCTCGACCGTGTCGATCGCGACGCCGGCCTTGCCGACATCGCCGACGACCCGCGGGTGGTCGCTGTCGTAGCCGCGATGGGTCGCCAGATCGAACGCGATCGACAGCCCCATCTGGCCGGCCGCGAGGTTGGCGCGGTAGAAGCGGTTGCTCTCTTCGGCGGTCGAAAAGCCGGAATATTGCCGGATCGTCCACGGCCGGTTGGCGTACATCGTCGCCCGCGGGCCGCGCAGATAGGGCGGCACGCCGGGCAATGCGTCGCGCCACGGAAACCCCTCGGCCGCGATCCTTTCCAGGTCCGCTGCCGTATAGAGCGGCTTGACCGCGATGCCCTCGGGCGTCGGCCAATCGAGGCCGGCGAGCGGCCTGCCGCGCAATTCCTGTTCGGCCAGCGCCTGCCACTGGGCGATATCGGGCGGATTGGTCTTTGCCATATGTCGGCCCTCGCGCAGCTAATGAACGAGACGCAGCAAGGCGAACAGGATCCCGTCCATTAAGCCGACGACGCCAAGTATCATGCCGAAAAATCGAACGGTCAGACGATGCTCAAGCCGCTCGATTGCATGGTCAAGATCGGCTTTCGTGACAAGTTCCGGCAGCACGTGGTTGACCAGCGCCTCGGCCTGGGCTTCGGCGGCCGCGCGATCGACGCCGGCCTCTTCCAGCGCCTTGCAATAGGCGAGCGTGTCGATCGTCATGCCCAACAGCCGTTGCGGTTGTGCGCCAGTCGCTACCCTGCCGCGTTATGTGGGGCGGCGCAACGTGTGGCGGAAGACGATCGCGGCGCTGAGCAGCACGACCGCGCCGGCCTGATGACAGACCGCGAGCGGGATCGGGACGACGAGGAGCAGCGTCGAGACGCCGAGCGAGAATTGCAGCAGCACGGCGGCAAAGAGCGCATGCTGCGCCAGGCGCGCCCGGCGCGGCAGGGCGGCGCGTCCACCGGCGAGCCACAGCACGGCGATTGCGGTCAGCGTCGTCTCGGCCAAGAGGCGATGGTCGAACTGCACCGCTGGAATATTCTCAAACCAGTTGCGCAGGAACGGCTGCAGCCGCGCGTAGCCGACCGGCACGAAATGCCCGTCCATCAGTGGAAACGTGTTGTAGACGAGGCCCGCGCGCAGCCCGGCCGTGAAACCGCCGGCGCAGATCGTCAGCCCGACCAGCGCGATCAGCGCGTCGCCGAGGCGCCGCCAATGCGACGCAGCCGGCCCATCGGCCGGCGGCCAGCGCAGGCCGAGCGCAAGCCACAATGTTGCGGCGTAGATCGCGAGTGCCAGCGCGAGATGCGCGACGAGGCGGTACTGGCTGACCTCGACCCGGTGCACGAGCCCGCTTTCGACCATGTACCAGCCCAGCAGCCCCTGCGCTGCGCCCAACAGAAAGATGCCGCACAACGGCAGCACCAGGCGGCGCGGCACGAGGCGGCGCGCGATGAACCACACCAGCGGCACCAGATAGGCGATGCCGATCAGCCGGCCCCACAGCCGATGCACGTATTCCCACATGAAAATGTATCGGAAATCGGCCAGGCTCATCCCGGCATTGAGCGCGCGGTACTGCGGGATCAGCTTGTAGCGGTCGAATTCGGCGAGCCAATCGGCATGCGACAGCGGCGGCACGATGCCGATGAC
>DATJUL010000050.1:0-6204 GCA_035502295.1 Allostellaceae bacterium
GTCGCGCAAAAAGGATTTGAGTTCGTCGCGCAATCCCGTCCGGGTGCGCGCGTCGAGCGCGGAAAACGGCTCGTCAAACAGGAACAATAGCGGACGGATGGCGAGAGCGCGGGCCAGCGCGGTCCGCTGCCTTTCGCCGGCGCTGAGATTGCCGGGCCGCCGCGCGGCGAGATGGCCGATGCCGACCTGCTTGAGGAGTGCGGCAATGTCGACGCCGGGTCGGCCGAACGCGACATTGGCGGCGACGGTCAGATGCGGGAACAGGCCGAAATCCTGCACGACCAGGCCGATGCCGCGGCGCTCCGGCGGCAAGCGGGTCACATCGTCTCCGGCGACCAGGATGCGGCCGCGCTGCGGCCGGTGAAACCCGGCGATCATCTCCAGACTGACCGATTTGCCGGCGCCGTTGGGTCCGAGCAGCACGAGAATCTCGCCGCGGCCGAGCGCCAGGTCGAGGTCGCGCAAGGCAAAGTCGCCGAGCCGCAGCGACGCCCCCTCAACCGCGGCCGCCAGCGTCATCGCGCCGTCCCGCTACCGGCGACGGCGAGACGGCGGAACAGGACGAACAGGCCGAGCGAGACCGCGAGCAGCAGCACCGACGCGGCGGCGGCATCGCCGAGGCCGTAACGCAAAAACATCTCGTAAATCTGCACCGGCGCCGTCATCGGGTAGTACGCGAGGATCGCGACGGCCGCGAATTCGCTGATCGCGCGGGCGAAGGTCAGCGTCAGTCCGGTGGCGATGCTGCGGCGCGCCAGCGGCAAGGTGATGCGCCACATGACGCGCCACGGCCCGGCCCCCAGCGTGCGCGCCACCCGTTCGAGGCGCGGATCGATCGCCTCGAAGCCGAGGCGCGCGGCATTGACCGCATAGGGCGCGGCGACGAACAGCATCGCCGCGACAATGCCGGCGACCGTCCCCCAAAAGCGCAGGCCGAACCAGCGCTCCGCCGGGCCGCCGATGAACCCGCGCCGTCCGAAAACATAGAGCAGCGCGATGCCCGCGACGGTATGCGGCACTGCCAGCGGCAGATCGACGATCGCGGCGACAATCTCGCGGCCGGGAAACGCGGATCGCGCCAAGAGGTAGGCGAGCGGCGTGCCGAACACGCCGGCGAGCAGCGCCGCGGCAACGGCGCAGCCGAGGCTCAGGCCGATCGCGTCGCGCACGTCGGCCATCGCCGCGACGCGCGCCAGATTGCCGGCGGTCTGCGCCGAGACGAGCCCAAGCAACGGCGCGACGATGAAGGCGAGCAGCAGCGACCCGAGCAGCCACAGCACGAGCAACAGGGCGTGCCGGCCGATGTTGGGCCGCAACCGATCGACGGCCGCCGCCGGCGCCGCCAGTCGCCGCCGAGCGCTGCGCCGCGGTTCGGAAGCGCTCGCCATCCCGGGGCGCGGGTTAGGAGCCGGGCCAGGGCTGGATCAGCGGGCGCAGACCGGCGGGCATCTTTGCTTCGTCGACGGCATAGGCCCGCTTGACCGCGCCGAAGCCATTCTTCGCCATGATCGCCTGCCCCTCCGGGCCGAGCAGGAACGCGACGAACTGCACCGCTTCCTTCGGGTGATCGGCGCCACGCGGGATCGTCAGGGCGTAGACGATCGGCTTACCGCGCAGATCGCCGTTTTTTGTGCGGGCGACAGCGCTCGCATAGTCCTTGCTGTCGGCCGGATCACCGAGATCGATCGCGGCCGGCAGTTTCAGATAGTCGAGGCGGTGCTGCAGCGCGTCCGAGCGGTAGATCGCCAGATAATCGATCTGCCCGGTCTGCAACGCCGCGAGCAGCGAGGTTTCGGTGTCGCGCATGTTGGCGAGCGGCGCATTCTTCAGGATATTGGCGGCAAGGCCGGGCGCTTTGTAATAACGCTCAGCCAATTGCAGCATCTGCAACGTCTGATACCCCGACGGATCGGTGTCGGGGTTCGACCGGCCGATTTCCACCCCCGGTTTCGCCAGATATTCATACCAGTTGGACGCTGTCAGCTTGGCGGCGAATTTGCTCGTCGGCGTATAGACAAAGGTGATCGCGTTGCGGGCGAACCCGGCATACCAGTCGGCGGCCTTTGCCGCGAACAGGTATTTCGGGATCACGCTGTAATCGGCGACCGCCAGCACGTCCGCCGGCTCATGCAGATCGGTCACGCGGCGCGCCATCATGACGCTGCCGCCGAACTGGGCGTGCACCGTCACGTTTGGATGCAGGTGCTCGAACGCCGCGACGACCTGGCGAAACGGCACCGCCAAGGTCCCCGCCCCCAGGACATTGAGCGTGACCGGTCCGGCGGCGCGCGCCGCCCCGCTCGTCGCCAGCACCGCAACAAACCCGCTCAATGCGGCAAGCCGCCATCCTCGCGCCAGCATCAGCCCTCCCGTGCGTTCTCGCGATCCAATTGTGCACTGGATACCGGCCCGGCGCATCGCAAACCTCATCACGACGCCTCGCCGCCATGCTGCTAAGCTGCCGCGCCAACCGCAATGAGGAGGTCGCCGATGGGACCGCTCGCAGGCCTCAAGATCGTTGAACTGGCCGGCATCGGGCCAGGGCCGTTTTGCGCGATGCTGCTGTCGGACATGGGAGCCGAGGTGATCCGCGTCGACCGCGCCGCCAATGTCGGGCAAGACATCGGCCGCGAGGGCGAGAACGCCCGCTTCGGCCTCTTGCAGCGCGGCCGGCGCAACATCGCGGTCGATCTGAAGCATCCGGCGGCGGTCGCCGCGGTGCTCCGCCTGGTCGAGCGGGCCGACGCGTTGATCGAGGGGTTTCGGCCCGGCGTCATGGAGCGGCTCGGCCTCGGCCCCGATCGGTGCCTCGCGCGCAATCCGAGGCTCGTCTACGGTCGCATGACCGGCTGGGGCCAGGATGGCCCGATCGCCCACACCGCCGGGCACGACATCAATTACATCGCGCTGTCGGGCGCTCTCGCGGCGATCGGCGAGCCGGGCGGGCCGCCGGTGCCGCCCCTGAACCTCGTCGGCGATTTCGGCGGCGGCGCGCTTTATCTTGCGATGGGCATTCTGGCCGGCATCATCAGCGCGCGCGCGACCGGCAAGGGGCAGGTCATCGACTGCTCGATGGTCGAAGGCTCGGCGTCGTTGATGATGATGATGTACGGCGCGCTCGCCGCCGGCGCGTGGGTCGAACAGCGCGGCGCCAACCGCACCGACGGCGGCGCGCCGTTCTATCATGTCTACGAAACGAAGGACGGCGAGTATGTGTCGGTCGGCTCGATCGAGCCGCAATTCTATGCGCTGCTCCTGAAGCATACGGGCCTCGAGGGTGCGCCCGACCTGCCGCGCCAGCTCGACAAGGGCGCGTGGCCGGCGATGCGCGAGCGGCTCGCGCAGATCTTCAGAGAGAAGACGCGCGCCGAATGGACCGAGATCATGCAGGACACCGACATCTGTTTCGCGCCGGTATTGCGCATGTCGGAGGCGTTGCAGCACCCGCACAACCGCCATCGCGAAAGTTTTATCGAGATCGGGGGCGTCGTGCAGCCGGCGCCGGCGCCGCGCTTTCTCGGTACGCCCTCGCGCGTCGAGCGCCCGCCGGCGCGCACCGGCGAGCACACCGACGCGATCTTGCAGGATTGGGGCTTCTCGCCCGACGAGATCGCGCGCCTGCACGCCGAGGGCGCCGTCGCCGCGGCGCCCGGCTGAGGCGGCGATGCTGACCGAGCGCATCGAAGAAAAATGGATCGCCGCCTTCGCGCGCGTGCTCGAATTGTCGGCGATCGGCGCGGGCGATGTCGTCGCGATCCTGTCGGAGACGCAGTCGCGCCCGGTCAATGTGCACCTCGCCGAGCTGGCGGCGCTCAGGCGCGGCGCCCGCGCCTTTCACCTCGTCGTGCCGACCCCGCCGGTCCGGGCGCCGGTGCCGGTGCGCTCGACCGGCGCCTCCGATGCGGTGCAGCGCCTCGAACCCGTCATCAAGGCGCTGGCGGCGGCGGCGCTCGTCCTCGACCTCACCGTCGAGGGCATGCTGCATGCGCCGGAATTGCCCGACATCCTGAAGGGCGGCGCGCGGCTGTTGATGGTGTCGAACGAGCACCCCGAGGCACTGGAGCGGCTGGTCCCCGATCCCGCGCTCGAACCCAAGGTGCGGCTCGGCCTCCGCAGACTGCGCGCGGCCACCGAAATGCGCGTTACTTCGCCGGCCGGCAGCGATCTTCGCATCCGCGTCGCCGGCGCGGCGGTCGGCGGCGGCTGGGGTTACGCGGCGCGGCCCGGACAGGTCAGCCACTGGCCGGGCGGGCTGTGCCTGTGCTTTCCACAAGCGGGCAGCGTCAATGGCGTGCTGGTGCTGGCGCCGGGCGACGCGAACCTGACATTCAAGCGGTACGTCGAAACCCCGGTGCGGCTCACGATCGAACAGGATTACGTGACCGCGATCGACGGCGACGGAATCGACGCCGATCTCTTTCGCAGCTACATCGCCGCGTGGGGCGATCCCGACGCCTATGCCGTGTCGCATGTCGGCTGGGGCATGAACCCGCAGGCGCGCTGGGAAGCGCTCGCGCTCTACGACAAGCGTGACACCAACGGCACCGAATTGCGCGCCGTTGCCGGCAATTTCCTCTATTCGACCGGCGCCAACGAAGTCGCCGGCCGCCACACGCAAGGCCATTTCGACCTGCCGCTGCGCCACTGCACGATCACGCTCGACGGCGCCCCGATCGTCGATTGCGGCCGCCTCGTCGGCGATCTCGCATGACCCCGTTTGCGCCGGATGACAAGCAGGCGGCGCTGGTCGCGCTGGCGGCGCGGCTCGGCCGCGAGAAGTTTGCGCCGCGTGCCGCGCGATACGACCGCGAGGCGAGCTTTCCGTTCGAGAATTACGACGATCTGCGCGCCGCGCGGCTGACCTCGCTGTGCGTGCCCGAGCGGCATGGCGGGCTGGGCGCCGATTTCGCGACCTATTGCCTGGTCTCGGCCGAGTTGGGCCGGTGGTGCGGCGCGACGGCGCTGACCTTCAACATGCATGTCTGTTCGACCTTGTGGACCGGCGCCCTCGCCGACGATCTCGAGATGAGCGCCCCGGAGCGCGCGCGCCACGAACGCCACCGCGCGCTGCACTATCGCCGCATCATCGAAGACGGCGCGCTCTACGCCCAGCCGTTTTCCGAGGGCGGCGCGGCGGCGGCCGGACGAGCGCCGTTCGGCACGCTCGCCCGCCGCGTCCCCGGCGGCTACAGCCTGACCGGCCGCAAGATTTTCGCCTCGCTCGCCGGCGCCGCCGATTACTACGGCGTCTTGTGCACCGAGGACAAGCCCGCGGCGTCGCTGGCTGACACGCTCTATCTCGCGGTGCCGGCCGATGCGCCGGGCGTCGCGGTCGAGGGCGAGTGGGACCCGCTCGGCATGCGCGGCACGGTCTCGCGCAACCTCGTCTTCAAGGACGCGTTCGTGCCGGAAGAGGCGGAGCTGATGCCGCCCGGCCTCTACCACCAGGCGGCGCGGCGCTGGCCGCACATGTTCCTGACCCTGGCGCCGACTTATATGGGCATCGCCCAGGCCGCCTATGACTTCACGGTCGCCTACCTGCGCGGCGAGGTGCCGGGCGTGCCGACCGGGCGCCGGATGTACCCGACAAAGCAGATCGCCGTGGCGCAGATGTTCGTCATGCTGGAGCAGACAAGCGCGCTGTTTCTGCGGGCGATCGGCGAGGCGCGCTGCGACCCGTCGAAGGAAGCGCGGCTGCGCGCCTACGCAGCGCAGTACACGATCATGGAGAACGCCAACGAGCTGTGCCGGCTGGCGATCCGCACCTGCGGCGGTCAGGCGATGCTGCGCTCGCTGCCGCTGGAGCGGCTTTACCGCGACAGCCGCTGCGGCTCCTTGATGCTGCCGTGGACCGCCGAACTCTGCCTCGACCGGCTCGGCCGCGAGACCCTCTACGAGCCGGGCGAGAAGGACGCGTGATCCCTCAGTCTGTCGCCGGCGGCCACGGCGGCGTCGGCGCGCCGACGAACGGCTCGAACAACTGGCGCAGAAAGCCGGGCGCCAGGGCGCTCAGCGGATTGACCCAGACCTGGGGGTCCGCGCTCGCTCCGGACAGCCGATAGTCGGCCGCGAACAGGCCCTGCGAACCGCCGCCGAACAGCTTCCCGATGATCGGGACATAGCCGACAATCGAGTTCAACGCATAGGCGGGCGCCACCGTGCCCTGCAATGCCAACCGGTCACTTTCGGTATCGACCCAGCCGT
>DATJUL010000051.1:0-5003 GCA_035502295.1 Allostellaceae bacterium
CAAATAGGCAAGAGCGACCGAGCTGTCGATGTAAATCACACGCGATCTTCCCGATCCCGCTCAAGGTCCGCGAGCAACTGCTCCAGCGTATACCCCGGGATCGGGTGGCGCGGCGGCGGCGAGCCATCGCGAATCGTCGCCGGCCTCAGCCATCCTTCTCGCCTGCCGCGCAACTCGAACGGCGAGAGCGGCCGGCCTTCGCCGGTCGGGATTTCCGGCTGCGGCGGCGCGAGTTCGGCGACGACCCGGCCGCGGTCGGTGATGACGACCGTCTCGCCGGCCGCCGCGCGGCGGACATATTCGCTGAGCTTGTTCTTGAGGGTTTTGAGGCCGACGGTGGTCATGGCGGCAAAGTAGCTCCCAGAGGCCTCTTTGTCAATTGCCGGGCAGCTTGCAATATGTACGTATCATGAACATATCACGTTCCCCAAAAAGGACCAACCCTGCTGTTCCGATGGATGGCCTGGATCGCTCCCCTGCGATGCCCGTGCGCGCCGGCGCCTTATGTTGCACCGCAGCATCGAACGAATTCCGTGTTGAATTGCAAAAAATTCCCTGCTCTGAGGGAAATTTCATGGCTTTCGCAGTCGCAGCAAAAGCGATGCACCTCCTCAACGCCGCGCCGCGCGGTTACAATCGCCGAAACGTTGGGGGACGAAAACGCGGTCGCTGAACGGACTGACCCAGCCGGTCGCCGCCTTCAACATCGCCGCCTGAGGCGGCCGGGCTGTCACCGCGCGGCGCGGCGCTTGCCGGCGTGCGGAATGGCCGTATAGTCCGCCGCTATTCGACAACACCGGGAAGACGTGCATGAAGGCCAGAGCCGCCCTCGATGTCGTTGGCATCGGCAACGCGATCGTCGATGTCATCGCACATGCGGACGAAGGCTTTATCGGCCGCGAAGGTCTGGCAAAGGGGGCGATGACGCTGATCGACGCGGAGCGCGCCGAGGCGCTCTATGACAGCATGGGGCCGGCGGTCGAAAGCTCGGGCGGCTCGGCCGGCAACACGATGGCCGGCATCGCCTCATTGGGCGGCGCGGGCGGCTATGTCGGCAAGGTGCGCGACGATCTGCTCGGCGAGGTCTTTCGCCATGACATGACGGCGATCGGGGTGCAGTTTACGACGCCGGCGGCGACGGGCGGGCCGGGCACCGCCCGCTGCCTGATCCTCGTGACGCCCGACGGCCAGCGCACGATGGCGACTTACCTCGGCGCCTGCGTCGAATTGGGGCCGGAGGACATCGATACGGCGCTGGTCGGTTCGGCCCAAGTGACTTATCTCGAAGGCTATCTGTTCGACCCGCCGCGCGCCCAGGCGGCGTTCCGCGCCGCCGCCCGGGCCGCGCACGCCGCGGGGCGTCAGGTGGCGCTGTCCTTGTCCGATCCGTTCTGCGTCGGGCGCCACCGCGCCGCCTTCCGCGAACTGGTCACCGGCGACGTTGATATATTGTTCGCCAACGAGCAGGAAATCTGCGCGCTCTTTGAGACCGAGGATTTCGACGAGGCCGCGGCGGCGGTGCGCGGGCATGTCCGGATCGCGGCGCTGACCCGCAGTGCGCAAGGCAGCCTCGTGCTGGCGGGCGGCGCGAGCCATAAGGTCGCGGCGGCGCCGGTCGCCCGAATCGTCGACACGACCGGCGCCGGCGATCTCTACGCGTCGGGCTTTCTCTATGCCGTGACGCACGGCAAGCCGCTCCCCGAATGCGGCGCGCTCGCCAGCCTGTGCGCCGCCGAGATCATCAGCCACATCGGCGCCCGACCCGAAGTGAGCCTCAACGAGCTGGCCGCGCGCGCCGGGCTGATTTGAGGGCGCACCCTTCCGCTTCGGGGTTTTGATCCCATCTAACGGTCGTGGCCGGGCAAAACCCGGCCATGACGCTGTAAAAATCAGAGTGCAGGATCGGCGCGCGCGTCAGGCGGCCGACCGGTTTGGGTATCGATGGACCTCCGCAATATCGCGATCATCGCGCATGTCGATCACGGCAAGACGACGCTGGTCGATCAGCTGCTGCGCCAATCGGGCGCCTTCCGCGCTAACCAGCAGGTCGCCGAACGCGCGCTCGATTCCAACGAGTTGGAGCGCGAGCGCGGCATCACGATCCTCGCCAAGTGCACGTCGGTCGAATGGCGCCTCGCGGGACATGAGGTGCGCATCAACATCGTCGATACGCCGGGCCACGCCGATTTCGGCGGCGAGGTCGAGCGCATTCTCAGCATGGTCGATGGCGTCCTCGTGCTGGTCGACGCCGCCGAGGGGCCGATGCCGCAGACCAAGTTCGTCGTCGGCAAGGCGCTGGCCCGCGGCCTCAAGCCGATCGTCGTCATCAACAAGGTCGATCGGCCGGACGCGCGGCCGGTCGAGGTGCACAACGCGATTTTCGACCTGTTCGCGCTGCTCGACGCCAGCGAGGAGCAGCTGGATTTCCCGACGCTGTTCGCGTCCGGCCGCGACGGCTGGGCGGTCGCCAACCTCGACGCGCCGCGCCACGATCTCGCGCCGCTGTTCGAAACGATCGTCGCGCATGTGGCGCCGCCGGCCGGGGACGCCGACGCGCCGTTTGCGATGCTGGCGACAACGCTCGATTATGATCCCTTTCTCGGGCGCGTGCTGATCGGCCGCATCCATGCGGGCGTCGCGCGCCTCAACATGCCGGTCAAGTCGCTCCGCCGCGACGGCCATGTGGTCGAGCAGGCGCGGCTGACAAAGCTCCTGGCGTTTCGCGGCCTCGAACGCCGGCCGATCGAGGCGGCGCGGGCCGGCGACATCGTCGCGGTCGCCGGGCTGCAGCTGACGACCGTCGCCGACACGATCTGCGCGGCGGAGGTGACTGCGGCGCTGCCCGCCGATCCGATCGACCCGCCGACCCTGGCGATGACGTTCTCGGTCAACGACAGCCCGCTCGCCGGCAGCGCCGGCGGCAAGGTCACCTCGCGGGTCATCGCCGAGCGGCTCCATCGCGAGGCCGAAGGCAATGTCGCGATCCGCGTCAGCGAGAACGCCGAGCGCGATGCAATCGAGGTCGCCGGCCGCGGTGAGTTGCAGTTGGGCGTGCTGATCGAAACGATGCGGCGGGAAGGCTACGAACTGTCGATCTCGCGCCCGCGCGTCCTGTTCGAGACCGATCCGGCAACCGGCGGGCGCCGCGAGCCGATCGAGGAGGTCATCGTCGATGTCGATGCCGAATTCGCCGGCATCGTTGTCGACAAGATGAGCCAGCGCCGGGCCGAGATGCGCGACATGCGCCCGTCGGGCGGCGGCAAGCTGCGGCTGTCGTTTCTGGCGCCGACCCGCGGTCTCATCGGCTACCACGGCGAGTTTCTCGCCGACACCCGCGGCAGCGGCGTCATGAGCCGCCTCTTTCACGGCTACGCGCCCCACAAGGGGCCGATCGAGGGCCGGCGCAACGGCGTCCTCATTTCCAACGCGCAGGGACCGGCCGTCGCCTATGCGCTGTGGAACCTGGAAGAGCGCGGGCCGTTGTTCATCGCGCCGGGCGCCGAGGTTTATGCCGGCATGATCATCGGCGCCCACAGCCGCGGCACCGACCTCGACGTGAACCCGCTCAAGGGCAAGCAGCTGACCAATATCCGCACCACCGCCAAGGACGAGGCGGTGCGGCTGACCCCGCCCGTGCAGATGAGCCTCGAAGCGGCGATCGCCTATATCGAAGACGACGAACTGGTCGAGGTTACGCCCGCCGCGATCCGTCTGAGGAAGCGTCTGCTCGACCAGAACGACCGGCGCCGCGCCGGCCGCGCCGCGGCGGCGGAGTAGCGCCCGCCAGCGGCGCCAGCGCAACAATGGCGAATGCGGCGAATTCGAGCGTCGCGATCCACCATTCCTCCCAGATGCCCCAGCCGGAAGCGGCGATGATCAGCGCCGCGCCTAGGCTGCCGGCCGCCGCCGCGGCGTAAGCCGGCGGCCACGCCGCCGCGCCGAGCGACAGAAACAGCCAGCCGGCCAGCAGCGCCAAGAGCGCCGCGCCCGGCGCGCCGAGTTCGAGCCACACCTGGATCGGCCCGTCATGGGTGTGCAGCGGCAGCCAGCTCTGCCCCGGGCGGATCGCGTCCTTGCCGCCGGGGATCGCGCGCGCCGAATCGAGCCCCCAGCCGAAAAACGGCCGCTCGGCGATGCGGTCGCCGGCAAACGACCAGATCAGCAGCCGGTGCCCGGCCGATGACTTGAACGCGTCGGCGGCGGCAAACACACCCGGCAGCCGCGCCAGCTGCGGCAGGATGACCGGCGCGGTCAGGATCGCCAGCACGGCCAGCGCCGCGGCGAGGCGCGCCATGGCGGCCCGCCGCAGGCAAAGCACGCCGGCCACCGGCAGGCTCGCGACGAGCGCGACTTTCGCTGTCGTGTCGGCAAGCATGCAGACCGTCGCCGCCAGGCCGGCGGCAGCCAGCAGGGCCGCCAGTCGCCGGCCGCGCGCCAACAGCAGGGCGGCGATCGGCAAGAGCAGCAACACCGCCCACGCCGCCGCCTGGTTGAGCCGCGGCGCGATGAACGGGCGCGCGGTAAAATACCGGCTGACGCCGCCGGCGCTTGCCAGATCGAACAGCGCCAGCGCCATGCCGAGCGCCGTGCCGGCGCACAGCGCCAGGAACAGCCGGCGCGGCGCGGCGATGCGGCTGGACGCGGCCGCCAGCGCCAGGCCGGCGGCGAACAGCCCGCCGAGCCGCGCCGCCATGAGCAGGCTGCGTCCCGGATCGATCGACCACAGCGTCGACACGGCGCCCCACCCGACCAGCGCGGCGAGTATCGCCGCCGGCGGCAGCAGCGCGGCGAGGCTGCGGCCGGGCCGAACGAGGACCAGCCCGAAGGCGAAGAGACCGGCGACCGCGGCCAGCGGCGCCGCGCCGCGATCGGCCAGCACCAGCAGCGGCGGCAGCAGAAAGAGGCAGCCGGCGAGGCCGCCCTCCAACCAAGCGCCGGCGTCCCCGACGGCGCCGCGCGCCCGCGACGCGGGCACCCCGCCGAGCTTGTGTCGGTTTGACTTG
>DATJUL010000052.1:0-3622 GCA_035502295.1 Allostellaceae bacterium
CGAGAAAGACCGTCAGCGCCTATAGCCCACCGCGTTCACACTCGCCATGTTCTCTCTCTCCGTCTGAAAAGAACCGCGTGAAAGGCTTATGCACGAGGATCCGGTAGCTCTACATGTTGTGCTGGGTCAGGCGGCGTTGCCGATCAGCATGTGGTAGGGGCTGGGGCGGTGCGGGCGCCGATGCCGAGGAGGGTGGCGAAGGCCGCGTGCTGCGTTCGCCGCCGGTTGAAGCGGAAGACGAACTCGTCGAGATATTTAGACGGGCCGGACGCTCGTGCATGAGCCTTTTGTCGAGAATGTGCCGGACCCTCGCACGGCTCAATTCCACGGACAGCCCGAATCGGCCCCGCGGCGGCGTAATCATCCGGCGTTGCCGCATTCCGCAGGCGCGACTCGCCCGTCCGGCCAATCCGCGGTCAGCATCATTGCGAGCGCCGACATCACACGCTGGCATGGATCATGCGTGCATGCCCGCAGCCCTGCTGCGGGGCCGGCGATCACTGACTGACGGGGGAGCTGTCGATGCTGGGAGCTGTGATGGGTGGCGCTTTGGGCCTGCCGGCGATCGGACGAAGCGTTGCGGCAATCGTGCGACGGCCGTCCGCGATCGCTCTCGGCGTCTTCTGCGTCATCGCGGCGGCCGCGCCGGGAACCGCACGGGCCGACGAACCGATGGCGCCAGCCGGCTGCGCCGCGTTGCAGGCGAAGTATCCGGCTCTGAAAGGCAAGACATTAGTTGATGCGGTCAACCCGCATACCCCCGGCTACGAAGCGCTCGATCCCAAGGATCCCAGCAGATATGTCGGGTTTGATATCGATCTCGCGGAGGAATTCGGCAAATGTCTCGGATTCAAAGTCACCTATAAGCCGGTTGTTTTTGCCGCGTTGCTGACGACGCTGCAAGCGGGACAAGCGGATTTCGTGATTTCCGACATCTATGCCACTCACCCGCGCGCCAAGGCGGCCGACTTCATCACCTATTCCAAAGTGTTTGACGGCGTGCTGGTCGTAAAGGGCAACCCCAAGCACATCACCGGCATCAACACCAGCATGTGCGGCGACATCGCGGCGGAAAACACCGGCTTTGTCGAGGTGCCGCTGGTCCAGGGGCTGGCCAAACCGTGCAAGGCGGCGGGCAAGCCGGCGCCGACATTGCAGCTCTACGACAACAACGCGGATTGCATCCAGGCCGTGCTGGCCGGCCGCGCCGACACCTACGTCAACGATGTCAACACGGTCGATCAGGCGGTCAAGGCCTATCCTGACAAGCTCGCCAAGGCGGTCGCGGTGACGCTGCCCTATTCGGTCGGCATCGCGGTGCCGAAGACCAATCACGAGCTGCGCGGCGGGATCATGGCCGCCCTGGTTCTCATCCAGAAGGCCGGCATCGAGAAGGAGCTGCTCAAAAAATGGTCGCTCGGTGTGAATAATGAAGAGGCACCGCGCCTGCTGACCGACTGATGGAGCTGTTCGCTCATTATCTCAGCCTGCCGTATCTGCTCCAGGGCATCACCGTCACCCTCCAGGTGACGGGCCTGGGGCTGCTCGGCGGGCTGCTGCTCGGGCTGGTGCTGGCGAGCATGCAGCTCAGCCGCTTTCGTGCGCTGTCGGTCTTCGCGCGTGGTTATGCGGTGATTTTTCGCGGCACCCCGCTGATCCTCCAGCTCGTCTTCGTCTACGACGCGCTGCCGCATATCGGCATCAAGCTGAGCCCGATCCTCTCCGCCGGGGTCGCCTTGTCGGCCAATGAGGCGCCGTTCATCGCGGAAATCGTGCGCTCGGGGGTTCGCGGCGTCGATCCGGGGCAGAGTTTGGCGGGTCAGGCCTTGGGGATGACGCCCTTTGTGCTGATGCGCCACATCATCGCGCCGCAGGCGATCCGCGAGATGGTCCCCGCGCTCGGCAACGAAGCGGTGACCGCGCTGAAAAACTCGTCTTTGGCGTCGGTCATCGCGGTGCAGGAGCTGACCTTGCGCAGCGAGCAGCTCGCCTCCTCGACCTTTGATTTTTTCTCGATCTTCTTCGCGTCCGGGATCATGTACCTGGCGCTGACCGGCGCCTTCAGCGCGATCCAGCTGCTCATCGAAGCGTTGCTCGATCTCGACCGGCCGTCGCCGCGAGAGCGCCTGTTGCGTCTCCTGCCGTGGCGGACCGGGAGCGAAGTGTGGGCGGCTGCGGTCGCCTCGCCGGCCAGCGAGAAGCCGTTCGGGCGTTCCGATCGAAGCGGGCGTCACGCCGCGCCGGCGCTGCCGGTCGGCGCCTCTGCGGCGGATCGGACCGCACGCTTTGCCGCGCTGGCCGGTCACGAAATCACTGTCGAGGTGCATGACCTGCACAAACGGTACGGCGATCGCACCGTGTTGAACGGGGTGAATTTTGCGCTGCGGGCCGGCGAGGTCATGGCGTTGCTCGGGCCCAGCGGCTCGGGCAAGAGCACACTGCTGCGCTGCATCAACCATCTTGAAACATGGGATGCGGGCCTCGTGCGGGTCGGCGGCCGCCGCATCGGCTACCGCGCCGACGGCAAGCCCTTGGCGCCGCGCGGCGTGGCGCGCGAACGGGCGGGGGTCGGCGTCGGCATGGTCTTTCAGCAATTCAACCTGTTCAGCCACCTGAGCGCGCGCGAGAATGTCGCGGGGCCCTTGCGCTGGGTGCACGGCCGGTCGCGGCAAGCGGCCGATCGCCGGGCGCGCGAGCTGCTGGAACGCGTCGGGCTGAGCGACCGCGCCGACGCCCTGCCGCGCCACCTGTCGGGCGGACAGCAGCAGCGCGTCGCGATCGCCCGGGCGCTGGCGCCGAACCCGACGGTCCTGCTGCTCGATGAGCCGACCTCCGCGCTCGACCCGGAACTCGTCAACGAAGTCCTGGAAGTCATCAGACGGCTGGTGTTCGAGGAGCGCCTGACGATGATCATCTCGACCCATCAGCTCCGCTTTGCCGAGGAAGTGGCGGATCGCGTCATCTTTCTCAGCGACGGCATCGTCACCGAGGAAGGCCTCGCGCATGACGTGTTGACCCGACCGCAACACCCGCTGACGGCGCGGTTCCTGCAAATCATGGGCGGCGAGAGCGCAACCGAGCGCGCTCGCGGTCTCCCGGTGGCATGAGCCTCGCCGACTCGGCAAACCGCTCGACGAGGTTCCTCATGAGCCATCACACCCTCCCGGTGTCGCCTGCCACGGTCCACTGGGGGTATTTCAGCAAGGTCGTCGCGCCCGCCCTGACCCTGCGTTCCGGCGATCGCGCGACGATCGAGACCCTGACCCATCACGCCGGCGACGACTACGAGCGCATGATCGCCGGCGACCCCGGCGCCGAGAGCGTCTATCTGTGGACCCGCGAGCACAAGGCGGTTGCCCGGCGCGGCGCCGGCCCGGTCGACGGGCCGTTTCAGCGCGGCGCCGGCGAAGGGCTGGGGGTGCATCTGTTGACCGGACCGGTCGCGATTGAGGGCGCCGAACCCGGCGACATCCTGGAAGTCCGCATTCTCGACATCCGCCCGCGGCCGAGCCGCCATCCGGCGCATGCCGGGCGCTGTTTCGGGTCCAACGCGGCCGCCAATTGGGGCTTCCACTACCACGACCTGATCGAGGATCCGAAGCCGCGCGAGGTGGTCACGATC
>DATJUL010000053.1:0-3193 GCA_035502295.1 Allostellaceae bacterium
GAATCGTCGATGTCGATGTCCCAGCGCCGCAACTCGGCGGCGACCCGGCGCGCCAGCTCGCGATCCGGGGTGACCAGCGCCGCCGTCGCCGCCGGGGTTTCGAGCGCGCGCCGCAGAAGCAGTGCGATCGTCGTCGCCTCGTCCTGCGGGCTGGCGCAATCATGGCGCGCGACGCCGGCCAGCACGTCGCGCGGCGATGCCGGCAGGTCACGCCAGCGGTCGGTCAGCACCGCCGGAAGCAGCGCTTCGGCGACCAGGCACTGCCGCGGCGGCGGCGGCCCGGAGGGCGGCACGGCCGACCAGTCGCGCACCTCCTCCGGCGCCGTTTCCAGATCGCGCAACAGCAGAGCGAGCAGGTGCTGCGGGTGGCTCGGCTCGGCGGCGATGAGCTCCCATTCGTCCGCAGCGAGATCGCGGTCGAGGCCGGGAAGGATCACGGCGCCGTGGTCGAGCCAGGCGACCGCCGACAACAGATCGCTCAGCGCCGGGATGCCGCCTACCAGCCCCGCGGCGATGACCGGCGCCCTGGGCGGCGCACGGCGCCATGCCTCGGCCTGGCGGCGCAGCAGGCGATTGCGCCGCTCGGCCGGGTCGAGCGCGCCTTCGGCCGCAACGATCGGCGCCCAGGCGTTCGGCAGGATGTCGAGGAAACGCAGGACGATCTGCCAGTGCTCGGCGAAATCGTCGGGCGCCAGTTGGGCAAGCCGCGCGAAATCGGCGCCTTCGCTCGCCGCCGTGTCGAGGAGACGCGCCAGCGCCCCGGCGAGCGAGGCGGCCTGACCCGGCAACAGCGTCCCCTCGCCGCTCTGCTCGCTCCACGCCAGCACCAGCCGCGCTAGCAACAGCCGCCGGCGCAATTCCGGGATCGCCGGCGGGATCGCCAGATCGGTGGCATCGGCCCCCTCGCCGAGCGCGCCGCCGATCTCGTCGTCGTCGAGGCCGCCGATCGGCCGCAGCCGCGGCAGCAGGAGCGGCGCGCCGGGGTCGCTGCCCTCGCCGGTCAGGCGCAGAAAGGCTTCGCGCAGGCTGCGCGCGGCGCGGCGCGTCGGCAGCAGCACGGTCATCTGCGGCAAGGCCAGCGGGTCGCCGCCGGCCAGCGCGATCAGCCCCTCGGCCAAGGTCGCCAAAAACGGCCGCTCCGGCGGGATCGTATAGAGGTGCGGCGGCGCCACCGAAGCCGCCTACCGCTCGATGCGGCGGGACGAGGCGAAGCGGGCGCGGGTCGCGGCGAGGCCCTCCGGCGTCCCGACATGGTACCACTCGCCGTCGTGCACGATCGCCGCGAGCCGGCCAGCGCGCTCGGCGCGGTCGTAGATCAAGTTCAGCGAAAACCGCTCGTCGGCGATGCCGGCAAAGGCGCGGCGATGCAACAGCTGGATGCCGGTGAACAGGTAGGGCGCGATCTCGCGCTCGCCGCGCCGCCGCGGCGCGCCAAGCGGGTCGAGAAGATAATCGCCGCTGCCCTCGTAGCCGACGGCGCCGACCGTCCGCTGCAACAGCAGCATCGCATCGTGGCGCTCGGGGTCGAAGGAAGCGGCGAGGCGCGCGAGCGCATAGTCGCGGCTGTCGAGCCACAATACGTCGCTGTTGACGACAAAAAACCGTTCGCCGAGCAACGGCAGCGCGCGCTTGACGCCGCCGCCGGTTTCCAGGAGCGCCGCTTCGCGCGAGAGGTCGATGCGCGGCGGCGGCGCGCGGCTGGCGAGATGCGCCGCCACAAGATCGGCCTGGTAATGCACATTGACGACGACGCGCGCGACGCCGACCAGCGCCAGCCGGTCGATCGCATGGTCGAGGAGGGTGCGGCCGGCGATCTCGACGAGCGGTTTCGGCAGCGTCTCGGTCAGCGGCCGCAGGCGGGTGCCGAGCCCGGCGGCCAGCACCATCGCGTTGTCGGGCACGCCCGTCATGCCGCGCTCCGCTGCGCCGGGATGCCGCGGACGGACGGCGGCACGTGCCGGTCGAGCCAGTCGGCGATCGGCCCGAGAGCCGGCTCACGGCGCAGATCGCCCTCGAAGAGGCGCCACACCCGCGGCAGATGCGCCAGATAGGCGGGTTTACCGTCGCGCCGCCACAGCCGCACGAAGAGACCGATGATCTTGGCGTTGCGCTGTGCCGCCAGGATCGTCGCCGAGCGCTGGAACGCGTCGCGGTCGATGCCGGGAAACGCGCCGAGATAGCGCTCGGTCATCGCCGCGCGCAGCGCCGGCGGCACGTCGCGGCGGGCGTCTTCTATGAGCGATGCGAGATCGTAGCCAGCCGGCCCCAGCATCGCGTCCTGGAAATCCAAGAGGCCGCAGGCGCGCACGCCGGTGCGGCCAGGGAGCAGCATCAGGTTGTCGCCATGAAAATCGCGCAATGCGACCGTCTGCGGCGGCAGCAGCGCGAGCGGCAGCACAGCCCGCCAGCGAGTCAGGTAGTCCTGCTGCGCGGCGTCGGACAGCGCGCGCCCGAGCGCCGCCGGCGCGTACCACTCGGGCAGCAGCGCCGCCTCGGCAAGCAGCCGCGCCTCGTCGTAGGGCGGCAGGTCCGGCAAGGGGTGCGCCGCGGCGGCGCGCTGCAAGGCGATCAGCGCATCGACGGCAAGCGCATAGAGCGCCACCTCGTCGGCGCCGTCGGCGAGCAGGCTTGTGTAGCTGGCGTCGCCGAAATCCTCGATCAGCAACAGGCCGCGTTCGATATCGGCGGCATAGATCTCGGGCGCGCTGAGGCGCCAGCGGCGCAGCAGGCCGGCAATGTGGATGTAGCCGGGGACATTTTCAGGCGGCGGCGCATCCATCAAGACGGCGCGGCGGGCGCCATCCGCGAGACGGTAATAGCGCCGATACGAGGCGTCGGCGGCGAGCGGCGCCGGCGCCGCGCCGGGCCACCCGGCAGCAGCCAGAAAACCGGCGATCGCGGCGCTGCGGTTGTCGTCCGTCATGTCTGCGGCGTCACGATGCCGGCGAGCCGCACCGCCCAGCCGTCGCCCGCACCGGGATCGAGCATTGCCCGGCGCGCCGACGCTGTCGCTCCGGGAAGCAGGGCGATTTCGAGCCGCCGCTCGGGGATCAGCGGGCCGAACCGCTGCGGCCATTCGATGAGCGCGATGCCACTCGAAAAGGCGTCTTCAATGTCGAGTTCCCGCGCCTCTTCGGGGTCGCGCAGGCGATAGCCGTCGAAATGCCACACGGTCGCGCCGGCGAGGTCGTAG
>DATJUL010000054.1:0-4489 GCA_035502295.1 Allostellaceae bacterium
ATTCTGTGCCGCGACCGGGCCGGCGCGGTGCGCGTGTTCCTCAATTCCTGCCGCCATCGCGGCATGAAGGTGTGCCGCTACGACGACGGCAACACCACCGTCTTCACCTGCCCCTATCACGGCTGGAGCTACGCGACGGACGGGCGGCTCGTCGGCGTCCCCTATTTCCGCGAGGCCTATCATGCGCGGCTCGATCGCGCGCAATGGGGCCTTATCGAGGTCGCGCAATCGGCGCGCTACAAAGGCACGGTGTGGGCGACATGGGACAAGGAAGCGCCCTCCTTCCTCGACTATCTTGGCGAGTTCCGCGCCTATCTCGATCTGTCGCTCGATTGTTGGGACGGCAGCGAAGGCGGCAGCGAAATCCTCGCCGGCGTGCAGAAATGGCTGATTCCGTGCAACTGGAAATTCCCGGCCGAAAATTTCTCCGGCGACAGCTACCACAACATCAGCCACCGCTCGGTCGATCTCGCCGGCATCGGCCCGTCGGGCAGCGGACGGCGCGACATGCGCGAGCGGCAATTGGCGCGCCGCTTACAGATTTCATTTCCCGAGTACGGCCACCAAACCGGAATCTATGTATTGCCGGCGGGCGAGGGCGTGCCGCCGGCCTATCAGCATTCGCCGATCGTCGCGGAGTATTTCGCGCATTGCGAAGAGGAGCGGCACCGGCGGCGTGGCCAGTGGGGGCGAGTCATCGGCAGCCCCGGCGAAATCTTCCCGAATACGGCGCTGCATCCGCGCCAGCCGCGCACGATCGCGGTGTGGCATCCGCGCGGCGCGCACCAGACCGAGGTGTGGCGCTGGTATCTCGTCGATGCCGCGGCGCCTCCTGAAGTGAAGGCGTTTCTGCGCGATTATTACATCCGCTATTCGGGGCCGGCCGGGCTCACCGAACAGGACGACATGGAGAACTGGAACTACGCGCACGCCGCGAGCCGCGGCCCGATCGCCCGCCGCTACCCTTATAATTATGCGCAGGGCATGGGGCACGAGATCGCCAACTGGGAATGGGACGGCCTCCGGCTCCCCGGCTGGGTCATGGACCTGACGCAAGCCAAATCCAGCGAGCACAACCTGCGCAACCTCTATCGCCGCTGGGCCCAGTTCATGGAAGCCGACAACTGGGCCGCGCTCATGCCGCCCGCCGCGGCGCGCGCCGCCGAGTGACCAGCGCGCGGTCGGCTATTTCCAGGGCTTGCGGCGGAAATCAGCCGAGATGCATCGCGACATCGGGCATTTGGATCGTGACGATAGTCGATTATAATCGATTTGCATGAGCGCCGCCGCGACGATCAAGGCCGACGAGGTCATCGCCTGCCTGCAGGCGCATGAAGCGGAGCTGCGCGCCGCCGGCATCCGCGGTCTGTCGCTGTTCGGCTCGGTCGCGCGCGGCGATTGCGGCCCCGGCAGCGACATCGACCTCGCGGCGGAGATAGATCACGAGGCCGGCCTCGATCTTTTCGATCTCGTCGCGCTGGAGCGCCATCTGGGCGCGTTGCTGAGCCGCAAGGTGGATTTAACCTTGGAACCAGTCGAAAAGCAACGGCTTCAGATGAACATCAACCGGGATCGGCATCGTGCGTTCTAAAAAATACGATCCGCGCGATTGCCTGACCGATATCCTGGAAAACATCGGCCATATCGAGCGATACATAACTGGTATTGACAGGGAGTCATTCGAAAAAGATAGGCGCACTGCCGACGCCGTTGAGCGATGTCTCGAACGAATCTGCGAAGCCGCCTTTCGCTTGGGCGATTGGGCGCGCGAATTAATGCCGCAGCAGCCCTGGCTTGATATCCGAGGCATGGGAAACAGGCTTCGACACGCGTACGACCGAATTGAGGTCGACGTGATCTGGTTGACCATCAGTGACCGCCTACCCTCGCTCAAGGAAGATGTCACTCGCGCGCTTGCCGATCTGGGACCGCGAGCACTGTAGGAGCGGCGGACGCTGCGTTGACGGGGAACCCTGAGGGAGAGCAGCCAATGAAAGTCACCGGGCGCTGCCATTGCGGCAAGATCGGGTTTGAGGCGGAGATCGATCCGGCGCAGGTGCGCATCTGCCATTGCACCGATTGCCAGACATTGTCGGGCGCGGCGTACCGGATCAATGTCGCGACGCTGCCGGGCACATTCCGGCTCACCAGCGGGACGCCGAAAACCTACATCAAGACGACGGCCGACAGCGGCAACAAGCGTGCGCACGGCTTTTGCCCCGATTGCGGCACGCCCTTGTGGGCCACCTCGCCCGAGCCGAACCCGCCCTCCTACGGCTTGCGCGTCGGCACGCTCGACTGCCGCGCCGAACTCGCGCCGTCGCGCCAGGGCTGGTGCCGCTCGGCGCTGCCGTGGTCGATGGACCTTTCCGGCATCGAGCGCCGCCCGACGCAGTAGCGCGGGACAGCAAATTCTGGATTGCTTTGCTTCGCTCGCAATGACGGCAAAGATTGCGTCATTGCGAGCAGCATCGCGACGAAGCAATCCCGGTGACGCTATTCCATCGGCATTCCGGCATGGACGCCGCGCGAATCGAGCGAGGTGAAGCCGCTCTGCAATGACGGCATCGCCACCTCGGCGATCAATTCCGGTGTCCAGCCGCCGTGGTGGTGCACCATGCGCAAGGGGCGCATATGGCCGTAAAGCGACAGTTCGGCGGCGCGCTGATGGAACACCTGGCCGTTCACGTAACCCGCCTGCTCGGAGGCGAGGAAGACGCACAACGGCGCGATCGCGTCGGCCCGGCTGCGCCGCAGCCGCTCCTCGCGCAGGGCCGCCGCCGCCGGGTCCTTAGGGGTCGGCACCGAGCGGGTCATGCGGGTGTCGGCCGACGGGCAGATCACATTGGCGGTGATGCCGCGCGAGGCGTTTTCCATCGCGACGATGCGCGCGAGCGCGACGACGGCGAACTTGGCCGAGCCGTAATTCGCCTGGCCGATATTGCCGAGGAGGCCCGAAGTCGACGACACCATGACCAGGCGGCCGTAATTCTGCTCGCGGAACAGGTTGATCGCCGCCCGGTTGACGTTGAAATGGCCGGTCAGGTGCACGTCGATGACCGCCTGCCAGTCTTCCGGGAACATGTTGTGGAACATCTTGTCGCGCAGGATGCCGGCGGCGTTGAACACGATGTGCAACCCGCCGAACGCCTCGCGCGCCTGCGCCACCATCTGGAGGCAATCGTCGAACTTGGCGACCGAGCCGTAATTGGCCACCGCATCGCCGCCCGCCGCCTTGATCTGGTTGACGATGTCCTGCGCCGGCGTCGTATCGTTGCCTTCGCCGCTGCCGCTCGTGCCCGGATCGTTGACGACGACCTTGGCGCCGTTCGCCGCCATCAGCTTCGCGACCTCGCCGCCGACCCCGCGCCCCGCACCGGTGCAGATCGCGACGCGTCCATCCAGCATGCCCATCGTGCTTATCCCTTTCCCTCAGCCTGGCTCGGCGCAGTTGAGCCGGCCGCCGCGGCTCTTGTCAATTCGCCCGGCGCCGCGGCCCGACCTGAAAATTCAGGTTAAATTCAGGCGACGGCCCCGCCCCGCGCCGGAGCCGCCGGCGCGATCGCCTTCTTTGTAGCAAACCAATGCGGCGGCATTATCGTCGATGGCATGGCAACGCGCACGCCCTTCGCTGCGGTCGTATTCCCGCCGGCGGATGACCGCCTTCCGGCGTTTCCGACGGCGATACGGGCGAAAGGCAAGACGCGCTTTCCGGGCGGGTTGCGCCGCCGCTGGAAAGACCCGGATGGTACGATATATGAATGGGATTATCGGCACGGGACGGTCGAGGTGTACGATCGCCGGGGTTGGCTGCACCTCGGCGACTTCAACCCTGTGACCGGCACTCAAGTCGGCCCGGCCGACCCCGGCCGAAGCGTGGAGCCGTAAGCATGGCCTTCATCTACAAACTGGTCGGGTTCGATCGCAAAACCGAGCGGTTGGCCGCGGCCTATGATATCCCATCGGCGCTGGTCGAGAGCGCCAGGGAGATCGCCGGGATTGCGAGCCGCCCGGAAATCGTCGGCGACTGGCCGCTGACCCCGAGGCAGGCGGCAGCGATCGCCGACATGATCGACCAGCGCATCGACCTCGGGTGCCAGGATTTCGCGCTGGAACCGTACGAAACAGAAAGCCGCAGCGCGTAGAAGAATTTGGAGGGATTGCGATGGCACAGACGGTCGGCCATATGCTGGTGGAGAGCCTCGAGGCGCACGACATCGACCTCGTCTATTGCGTGCCGGGCGAGAGCTATCTCGGCTTTACCGATGCGCTCGCCGACAGCAACCGGGTCCGCCTCATTGTGTGCCGCCACGAGGGCGGCGCCAGTTTCATGGCGGCGGCCGACGGTCGCATGCGCGGCGGCAAGGCCGGCATGCTCGTCGTCTCGCGCGGTCCCGGCATGTCGAACGCGATGATCGGCCTGCACACGGCGTGGCACGACGCGACGCCGCTCGTCGTGCTGGTCGGCCAGGTCGAGCGCTGGGAAGCC
>DATJUL010000055.1:0-9528 GCA_035502295.1 Allostellaceae bacterium
GTGGACGGCTTCGTATGCTCGGTCGGCACCGGCGGCACGCTGTCGGGGGTCGGCATCGCGCTGAAGGAGCGCAACCGCAACATCAAGATTTGTCTGTCGGATCCGATGGGGTCGGGCATCTACGGCTGGTACGCCAGGCGCGAGTTCAAGCCCGAGGGCAATTCGATCACCGAGGGCATCGGCAACAACCGCGAGACCAGAAACCTCGCAGGCTTCGCGCCGGACGGGCAATACCAGATCGCCGACGACGAGATGCTGCCGGTCTTGTTCCGCCTCGTTCAGGAGGAGGGGCTGGTGCTCGGCGGCTCGACCGGCATCAATGTGTGCGGCGCGATCCGGCTGGCGAGGGAACTGGGCCCCGGCCATACGATCGTGACGATCCTCGCCGACAGCGGCACGCGCTATCAATCGAAGCTGTTCAACCCGGCATTCCTGCGGGAAAAGGGCTTGCCGACCCCGCCGTGGCTCGGCAGTTGATCCAGCGCAGGGGAGCGCGAGGAATAAAATGACTGAGCTTCTGTTCCGCGAGGATGCGTATCTGCGCTGCTGCACGGCGCGGGTCGTCGCCGTCGACGCGCGCGGCATCCGGCTCGACCGCACGGTGTTTTATCCCTTGGGCGGCGGCCAGCCGGGCGACACCGGCACGCTGCGCCTCGCGTCGGGCGAGACGATAAGGATCATCGTTACAGTCAAGGGCGAGGGACCGGACGAGGTCGTGCACGTGCCGACGCCGGGTGCGGCGCTGCCGCCGCCGGGTTCCGTGGTCGCGGCCGAAATCGATTGGCAGCGGCGCTACCGGCTCATGCGCATGCACACCTGCCTGCATCTGTTGTGCGCGGTCGTGCCGGGGGCAGTGACCGGCGGCCAGGTGTCGGACGGCAAGGGCCGGCTCGATTTCGACGTGCCCGGCGCCAGCCTCGACAAGGAGGCGATCGCCGCCCGCCTCAACGCGCTGATCGCCGCGGGGCACGCCGTGGCGCCGCGCTGGATCGGCGACGACGACCTCGCTGCCCATCCGGAGCTGGTGCGCACGATGTCGGTGAGGCCGCCGACCGGGATGGGCCGCGTGCGGCTGATGGAGGTGGCCGGGCCCGATGGAGCGGTCGATCTGCAGCCGTGCGGCGGCACCCACATCCGCAACACCGCCGAGATCGGCCCCGTCGCGCTCGGCAAGATCGAGAACAAGGGCCGCCAGAACCGCCGCATCAACGTGGCTTTTGCGGAGTAGAGGCGATGCCCTATGCCCGCCCGGAGGCGCTGGTCTCGACCGAGTGGCTGGCGGCGCATCTCGCCGATCCGCACCTCCGCGTGCTCGACTCCTCGTTCAAGCAGCCGGGCGTCGCGCCAACCGCGCGCGAGGATTACGAAAGCGGCCACATCCCCGGCGCGGTGTTTTTCGACATCGACGACGTGGCCGCGCCGAACACCGACCCGCTGCCGCACATGATCCCGTCGGCCGAACGCTTTGCGCAGAAGATGGCGGAGCGCGGCATCGGCGACGGCGACCGGGTCGTCGTCTACGACGCGGTCGGGCTGTCCTCGGCCGGCCGCGCGTGGTGGCTGCTGCGCCTCTTCGGGCACGACAACGTTGTCTTGCTCGATGGCGGTCTGCCGAAGTGGAAGGCCGAGGGGCGGCCGCTCGAAACCGCGGCGCCGGCGATCCCGCCGCGCCGGTTTACGGCGCAGTTCAACCCGGCGCTGGTGCGCGACAAGGAGATGGTCCGCGGCAATATCGCGGCGCGAAGCGAGCAGCTCGTCGATGCCCGCTCGGCCGGCCGCTTCGACGGCACTGCCGAGGAGACCTGGCCGGGGCGGCGGCGCGGCCATATCCCCGGCAGCCTCAACCTGCCGTTCGACCTCGTGACCGACCGCGATACGCGGCGGATGAAAGGCGCCGAGGAGTTGCGGCGTCTGTTCGACGAAGCGGGCGTCCGCCTCGACCGGCCGGTCGTCGCGAGTTGCGGCTCCGGAGTCACCGCCTGCGCGCTCGCCTTTGCGCTGCATCTCTTGGGTCATCCCGGCGCCGCGGTCTATGACGGCTCGTGGTCGGAATGGGGTCTGCCCGGCGACACCCCGGTCGAGACCGGTCCCGCGCAGCGGTCATCATAGCCATGGCGATGATCGACGACGTCATCACCTATCTCGAAATGCGCGAGCGGCCGACCGGCCCGCCGCCGGCGGTACCGCTTGGCAAGCTGGCGCTGCTGCGGGCGGAGGGGTGCACGGTTTCGTTCTACCGCTATCTTTACGAGACGGTCGGCACGCCGTGGCTGTGGTACGAGCGGCGGCTGTGGGACGACGGCGAGCTTGCCGCCGAGCTGGCGAAGGCGACGACCGAGATTTTCGTCCTCCATGTCGGCGGCGTGCCGGCCGGTTATTTCGAACTCGATGCAGCGCCGCCGCAGGAGACCGAATTGCGCTATTTCGGCCTCATCCCCGAGTTCATCGGCCGCCGCTTCGGGGCGTTCATGCTGCGCGCGGCGATCGAGCGGGCGTGGGAGCGGCCGATCGCGCGGCTGTGGGTGCACACCAGGAGGTTCGACCACCCGAAGGCGCTGGCGCACTACCAGCGCGCCGGGTTTGTCGTCTACGCGCGGCGCAAGCTGCGCTTCGAGGACCCGCGACTGGCCGGCATCCTGCCGCGCTCGCTGACCCACCCGCTATTGCCGCCGCTGGACGAAAGCTGAGGCTCAACCGGCGTCATGGTCGTCGGCGTCGGGCGGGGCCTCGTCGGTCTCCACCCGGTAATTGCCCTTGAGCCAGCGGCCGAGGTCGATATCGGCGCAGCGCGATGAGCAGAACGGCCGATGGCGCGGCGCGGCCGGCTTGCCGCAGATCGGGCAGCGGACGCCGGACGCCGTCGTCCGGCTGATCGGGTCGGAAGCGTTTCTCTCGGTCATGCGCTCGATATCGTCTCACCGCGGCACGATGTCAAAAGGCGGCGCCTCGGCCTCCGGTTCAGCCGTGCCCGAGATACCGGGCAGCAAGAAGGACGCCCGTGGCGACGACGATCATGCTGCCGAGCCAAATTGTTACGTCGCGCCGCACGAGTTCGATCTGGTGCTGCACGCGTTCAATCCCCCGCTCAAGATCGGCAATCGCCCGCTCAAGATCGGCCTTGGTTGCAACATCCGGAAGGGCGTGTTCTGCGAGCGCCCTTACCTGGGCTTCTGCGACGGCGCGCTCAACCCCCGCTGCTTCGAGTTCCTTGACGTAAGCGAGCGTGTCGATTGTCAACGGCATGCCCTCCTTGAGGGTCGATAATTGTTCTATCGCGGCACGATGTCAAAAGGCCGCGTCTCGGCCTCCGGCGTGGTCTCGATCGCCAGCTTGCGGCCGAGCCGCGCTTCGAGCGCCTGCAAGCCGGCGGCGGCCGGGCCGCGCAACGCCGCCGCGACCCCCGGCGCGACGATCAGCCGCCAGGTTGCCGCCGGTCGCGCGCGCGCCTCTGTCGCGACGATGCGCAGGCATTCGAAGGCCAGCGCCGCGGCGCTCTTGTGCGGCGTCCGCAGCTCCAGCATCGCGTCGCCGAGCGGGCGCAGCCGGCGCGGCCGCACGATTTCGAGATGGCCGAGCCGGGTCCACCCGAGCACCTGCGGTTGCGCCGGATCGCCGGCGAGCGCCGCTGCCATCGCGGCGCGCACCCGCTCGCGCGGCCGGCGGCCGTCAAGCGCGGCGAAATCGACGATGATGCCGCCACCGAGCTGGCGCAACCGCAGCTGACGCGCGATCGCCGCGGCGGCGTCGAGGTTTGTCGCCATCGCGTTGCGTTCGGCCGCGCCCGCTTCCGGAGTGCCGGTATCGACATCGATCAGCGTCGCGGCATCCGCTTCGACGATGTGGAGGCTGCCGCTTCCGGGCAGCGCGACCGTCGGCGCCAGCGCGTCCTCGAACAGCGCGGCGAGATCGAACGGCCAGTCCGCCGGCGCGACGTGGACGATTTCGGCGTCGCGAAAGGCGCCGCGCAATTCGGGCAGCGCCGCCGCATCGTCGGCGAGAATGCGGTCGGGCGCGGCGGCCAGGCGCAGCGCCAACGATGCGGCAAACCCCGGCGGCGGGTCGAGCGGCGCCCGGCGCTCGTCGGCACGGCGCTCGGACAACAGGGCGCCCTTGCCGCGCTGCGCCTCGCGCCGCACCTCGACGATGATGCGGGCGCCCTCCTCGAGCGGCTGTCGGCCTTCAGCCCGTGGGCTTGACCCGCGGGGCAGCGGCAAAAAGCCGGGCCGCGCGGTGCCGATATCGACGAATGCCGCGCCGAGCCCGCTCGCCAGCCGCACGACGCGGCCGAGACGAACGCTTCCGGGCGGCGGGCTGTCGCCGCGCTCGACATGGAGTTCGACGGCGGCGCCGTCTTCGAGCCAGGCGGCGCGCCATTCGCCGGGCCCGGCAGCGATCAAGAGCTCGCGGCGCAATTCGGGCGATAACCGCGGCCGGCGAGCAGCTGCGCCACCTCGAACAGCGGCAGCCCGACGACATTCGAATAGGAGCCGGAGAGCCACGAAACAAACGCGGCGGCGCTGCCCTGGATCGCGTAGCCGCCGGCCTTGCCGCGCCATTCGCCGCCGGCGAGATAGGCGGCGATCTCGTCTTCGCTCAGCCGCTTCATCGCGACCCGGCTTTCGACCCGGCGGAGCGCGATGCGTCCGTCGGGCATGATCAGCGCAACCCCGCCATAGACGCGGTGCCGCCGGCCCGACAGCAGCGCGAGGCAGCGTCGCGCGGTCGCCTCATCCTCGGCCTTCGGCAGGATGCGGCGGCCGCAGGCGACGACGGTGTCAGCGGCGAGGATGAAGGCGCCGGGATGATGCGGCGCGACGGCGCGCGCCTTGGCTTCCGCCAGCCGGATCGCATGCGGCGCCGGCAATTCGCCGGGGAGCGGCGTCTCGTTGATGTCGGAGGGTGCGACCCCATCCGGCTCGATGCCGATCTGCCGCAGCAGATCGAGCCGGCGGGGCGACGCCGAGGCCAGCACCAGGGTTGCGGTCACGAGCGCGGATGCGGCCCCAGCCCATGCGCCGAGGCCTTCAGATGCAGGACGCAGATCAGCGTGAAGAGGCGCCGCGCGGTGTCGCGGTCGATCGCCACCTTGCCGCCGAGTCGCTGCTGCAACAGTTCGGCGCCCTCGTCGTGCAGGCCGCGGCGGCCCATGTCGATCGCCTCGACCCGGCCGAGATTGGCGCCGCGCAGCGCCTTGGCATGGCTCTCGCAGACGAGGAAATAATCCTTGATGATGCGCGCGAACGGCCGCAGCGACAGCATGACCGTCTCGCTGGCCTGATCGGCTGCCGATCGGATCTCGATCGCCAGCCGGCCGTCGCTTGTCGCCAGACGCACGCGAAACGGCCCGGCCAGCCCCGAGGCCGGCGCGAAATGATTGTCATGCACGAGGTCGGCGATCGCCGCGGCGCGCTCGCGCTCGATCTCGGGGTTGCGGCGGATCACGGTGCGCTCGTCGAGCGCGATCTCGGCGATGCGCTGCGCCCGGTCAGTCATGAGGATCGAGCCTGATCGCCAGCGACAGTGCGTGCGCGTCGAGGCCTTCGGCTTCGGCCAGCCGGATCGCGGCGGGCGCCAGCGCGGCGAAGCTTCTTTCGTCGCAGGCGACCAGCGTCGTGCGCTTCATGAAATCGAGGACGCCGAGGCCCGAGGCAAACCGCGCGCTGCGCGCCGTCGGCAAGACGTGATTGGGGCCGGCGATATAGTCGCCGATTGCCTCCGGCGTATGGCGGCCAAGAAAGATCGCGCCGGCGTGGCGGATCTGCTGCGCGATCGCCGCGGCGCCGGCCAGCGCCAGCTCGCAATGCTCGGGCGCGATGCGATCGACGAGCACCACCGCCTCGGCCCAATCGCGGACGACGATGATCGCGCCGTTGCGGCGCCAGCTCGCCTGCGCGATCTCGATGCGCGGCAGGCGCTGCAGATGGCGGGCGACCGCGCCTTCGACGGCGACGGCAAAGTCGCTGTCGTCGGTGATCAGGATCGCCTGCGCCGCGGTGTCGTGCTCGGCCTGCGAGAGAAGGTCGGCGGCGATCCACGCCGGGTCGTTGTCGCGGTCGGCGAGCACGAGGATTTCCGACGGCCCCGCGATCATGTCGATGCCGACCGTGCCGAAGACGCGCTGCTTCGCTGCTGCGACATACGCGTTGCCCGGCCCGACGATCTTGTCAACCGGCGCGATCGTCGCCGTGCCCCAGGCCAGCGCGGCCACCGCCTGCGCCCCGCCGACCCGGTAGATTTCGTCGATACCGGCGAGCCGGGCGGCCGCGAGTACGAGCGGGTTCAGCGCGCCGTCCGGCGCCGGCACCACCATCACGAGACGCGCGACGCCGGCAACCTTCGCCGGGATCGCGTTCATCAGCACCGACGAGGGATAGGACGCGGTGCCGCCCGGCACATAAAGGCCGGCGGCGGCCAGCGGGCGCCAGCGCTGGCCGAGCCGCACGCCGGCGGCATCGATGTAATCGATGTCGCTCGGCAACTGCCGGCGATGAAAGCTCTCGATCCGTTCGGCCGCGAGGCGCAGGGCCGCCAGCGTCTGTGGCGCGACGCGCTCCGCCGCCGCGGCGATCTCCGCCGCCGACACGCGCAGCCGGTCGGCCGTGAGCGCGGCCCGATCGAAGCGGTTTGTGTAGTCGATGAGCGCCCGATCGCCGCGCAATCGCACGTCGTCGATGATCGCCGCGACCGCCGCATCGACATCGGCGGCGCTCTCGCGTTTCATCGCCAGGAGCGCGCAAAACGCCGCCTCGAAGCCGGGATCGCTGGTCTTCAGGTCGGCGGTCATCTCATCCCGAGGCTGTCTGCGCGCTCTGCCCGGCGCCCTCGACCGCCGCCCGGAAGCGCTCGATCCATTCGCCGATTTCCTCCGGCCGCGTCTTCAGCGCCGGGCGGTTGACGATGAGCCGCGAGGTGATATCGGCGATCTGCTCGATTTCGACAAGGCCGTTCGCCTTCAGCGTCGCGCCGGTCTGCACCAGATCGACGATGTGGCGGCAGACGCCGAGGAGCGGCGCCAGCTCGATCGCGCCGTTCAGCTTGATGCACTCGGCCTGGACGCCGCGATCGGCAAAATGGCGGCGGGTGATTTCCGGGTATTTGGTCGCGACGCGCAAATGGCTCCAGCTGCGCGGCTCGTCGCTCGCGGCCCAATCGGCCGGCACCGCGACCGCCATTCGGCAGTGCCCGATATCGAGATCGAGCGGCGCATATATTTCCGAATAATCGAATTCCATCAAGACGTCGTTGCCGGCGACGCCGAGCTGGGCGGCGCCGAAGGCGACAAAGGTCGCGACATCGAAGCTGCGCACCCGGATCAGGTCGAGGCGCGGATCGGCGGTCGCGAACCGCAGCTGGCGGGTTTGCGGATCGTCGAACGCCGGCTCGGGCACGATGCCGATGCGCCGTAATAGCGGCATGACCTCGCCGAGAATGCGACCGTTCGGCAGTGCCATGACAAGCCGCTCTGTCCCCGACTGCACGGCCTGGGCGCTGCCGGCCGCGGTCACGGGGCCTCGTCCAGCGCATGGCCGGGCTGCCGCGTGGTCGGCCACGTCTCGCCGAAATCGCGGGCGCGGCAACGGATCGCGGCGGCGAACAGCCGGATCGTCGCGTCGCCGGCGAATTCGAGATCGATCGTTGTGCCCGTACCGACTTGCGTCGCGCGGACCGCCAACAGCGACAAGATGCGTCCTTCCTCTCTGCGCTGAAAGCCGCGATAGGCGACGCCGGTGACGGCCTCGAACGCGACCAGGCACAGCGTGCGCGCGAACGGCGCCGCCTCGCCCGCGCCGCCGCCCTCCCAGCAAAACCGGTTGGCGGCCAACACAAAGGTGGCGGCCGCGTCATCGTAGGCAAGATCGCCCACCGAGACGAGCGCATCCTGCAGACAGGCCGAGATGACGGCGAGGTCCTCGGCATCCTCGGCGCGCAGCCGCAGCCCTTTCGGAGATGCAGCCGGCGCCGCGCCCGGCTGCATCAATCGCGCAGCCGTTCGATGCGCGCGCCGCACGCCGCCAGCTTCTCTTCGATCCGTTCGTAACCGCGATCGAGATGATGGACGCCGGTGATCACCGTCTCACCTTCGGCAAGCAGCCCGGCGATAACCAATGACACCGACGCACGCAAATCGGTCGCCCTGACCGGTGCGCCGGACAGCCGTCGGACACCGCGCACCAAAGCGGAAGGGCCCTGCACGTGGATGTTGGCGCCCATGCGCAGCAATTCCGGCACGTGCATAAAGCGGTTCTCGAAGATCGTCTCGGTAATCATCGCCGCGCCGTCGGCGATCGTCATCAGCGCCATAAGCTGAGCCTGCAGATCGGTTGGAAACCCGGGATAGGGTTCGGTCATCACGTCGACGCCATCGATGCGTCCGGTACTGCGCCGCACGAGGACACCGCCTTCAGTCTCGCGCACCGAGATATAGGCGCTTTCGAGCACACGCATGACGGCTTCGATTTGGTCGATCCGGGCGCCCGACAGCTTCACCTCACCGCCGGTCGCCGCTATCGCCATCATGTAGGTGCCGGTCTCGATGCGGTCGGGGATGACGCGGTGCCGAGCGCCATGGAGGCGAGGCACGCCCCGCACCGTCAGGCGGTCGCTTCCGATGCCCTCGATGTTCGCCCCCATCGCGTTGAGACAGGCTACCAGATCGCTAATCTCCGGCTCGCGTGCGGCGTTAATCAGCACGGTCTCGCCCTCGGCCAAGGCAGCTGCCATCAGCAGGTGCTCGGTCGCGCCGACCGAGACCGTCGGGAAGGCAATCTCGGCGCCTTTCAGCCCATCGGGCGCGCGCGCCTCGATATAGCCCTGGTTCAATTCGACCTCGGCGCCGAGCCGCTGCAGCCCTTTGATGTGCAGATCGACCGGCCGCACACCGATCTCGTCGCCGCCAGGCAGCGACACGCGCGCCTCGCCGCAGCGCGCCACAAGCGGTCCGAGCACCAGGAACGAGGCACGCATCTTGCGCACGAGATCGTCGGGCGCGGTCGTCGAAACGATGTGGGCAGCATGCAACTCGAGGACGCCGGCGCGCCGCTGAACGGGATCGACCGGCGCGTCGATTGCCACCCCGTGCTGCGCCAGGAGGCTCGCCATCGTCGTGATGTCGGCGAGATCGGGGATATTGGCGAGGGTCAGTTTCTCGTCGGTCAACAGGCTGGCCGCCATCAGCGGCAACGCCGCGTTCTTGGCGCCGCCGATCTTGATCGCGCCGGAGAGCGGCACGCCGCCGCGGATCAGAATGCGCTCCATGCGGATGCTCCGGAGGGCGCCCGTCGCATCGGGCGATGGCGGCGCCTCCTCAATCGTTTGGGTGGCTTTTATGCGAGTGCTCGACGCCGCTCAAGTCCGGGGCCGCCGCCGCGGGCGCCGATGGTGCGGCGGCGCGGTCAGAGGCCGCCGCGCGGGCATTCGCCTGCGCCTTGCGGCGGCGCAGATTGGCGCGCAATGCCTGAGACCGCCGCTTGTTCAGCGCGTGCGCGCGTCCTTTGGCGGCGATCGGGTCGGCCATGGCGCAGGCATGGC
>DATJUL010000056.1:0-11308 GCA_035502295.1 Allostellaceae bacterium
GCGCGCTCGCTGTCGGGCGTGAACGTGCCGGCGGCGATCTCGGAGCGCAGGAAGGCGCGCACTTCCCGGCGCAATTCCGTGCACTCGGGCGGCAGATCGACCACATCGAAATGGAAATTATAGGCCATCCTCTTCTCCCACCGGCGGCGGCACCGGCCGTCAATTCAGCTGGATTGCTTCGTCGCTGTGCTCCGCGCAATGACCCGGTTTCGTCATTGCGAGCGACGCGAAGCAATCCCGTGAACGTCCGCTCACGTCCCCTGCGTCACGAACGGCCAGAGGTCGTCGGCGCCGCGCGCGGCGACCATCTGGCCGAGCCTTCCGGCCCACAGCGCCTCGTTGCCGAATTGCTCGCGCCATGCCCACAACCGCCGCGTCGATTGGTGCAGCGAATGTTCGTAGGTGAACCCCATCGCGCCGTGCACCTGGTGAGCGATCGCCGCGCCGCTGCTCGCCGCCTCGCCGACCCGCACCTTGGCGACCGCGATATCGGCCAGCACCGCGTCGCTGGCGACGCCGTGAGCGGCGATTGCTTCGGCCGCGGCATCGGCCGCGGCACCGGCGGCCGCCACTTCGCCTGCCAGCGCCGCGAGATTGTGCTGAATCGCCTGGAACTTGGCGATCTGCCGGCCGAACTGCACGCGGTCGAGCGCCTGCTGCACCGAGAGATCGAGGATGTGTTCGAGGGCGCCCGCCATCTGCTGCGCCCGCGCCGCCGCACCGAGCCGCACCAGCGCCGCCGGGTCGATGGCGACGCGCCCGACGGCAATCGCCGCCGCGCGGTCGAACGATACGGTATCCTCCGGTTCGCCGGCGAGGTTCGTGCCGGGCGTGATGCCGAGGCCGTCGGCCTCGACCAGCGCCGCAACCGGCACGCCGTCCTCTTTCGCGAGCACCGCGATGTGCCGCGCCGAGCGGGCATGCGGCACATGCCGGGCGCGCCCGTGCAGCCTTCCGTCGGCGCCGAGCACAATTTCGCCGTCTTCATGCACCGGCGCCAGCGTCATCGGCCCGGCCGGCGCCGCGATGCCGGCCTCGGCCAGCAGCCAGCCGGCGAGCAGGGTTTCGGCCAACGGCACCGGCGCGGCGGCGCGCCCGGCCACCCGCATGACCGCAAACCCGTCGATGATGTCGGCGCCGGCGCCGCCGAGCGTATCGGGGACCCAGGTCAGCGGCAGGCCCGACCCTTCCAGCGCGTTCCACAGCGCCGCCGGCCACTTCCCTTCCTCGGCGGCGTTGACCGTGTTGGGGTCGCACAGATCGGCGAAGATGCGGCTGGCGGTATCGACGATGATGGGGTCGGTCATCTCGGGTCCTGGTATTGCCGCCGCGATCGAACCATGCCCCCGTCGGGTTTACAAGCGCTGGGGCGCATGCGCGCTTCGATCGCCCAGCGCGATCGGGAAGTCGCGGGAGCTCCCTCGACGATGTTCAGCCGAGCGAATTCATGATCTCGCGGTAAGCGGCCTCCGGGAAAGCCTTCAGCGTGCGCGTGCGCACCGCTCCCTGCTGCTCCAGCAGCAGCGTGAAGCGCGCCGCCACCGCGTCGTCCGGCGCCTCGTAGACGACGACCAGATCGCACTCGCCCATCGTCATATAAAGCGCCTTGAATTCGCCGCCCATGTCGCCGAGCGCCCTTTTCGCGGCATCGACCCGCTTTGGCGACTCCTTGACCTGGCGGGCGCCCTGATCGGTCCAGTTGGCGAGCATCACATAGGTCGGCACGGCGCACCTCCCGCAGATCGCTTTTGCCGCCATGATGACGGAGCCGCCGGCCGCCGACAAGGCGCACGACCCCAGGTTGTCGTTGCGGCCGGCGCGGCGAGGCCGCAATCTCGCCGTGCCGGTTTTCTCCGGGAGGAGCGAGATGGCGACGACCAGGATCGGGGTGATCGGCTGCGCCGGCCGGATGGGCCGCATGCTGATCCGCGAAATCGCCACGACGGAAGGCTGCGCGCTGATCGGCGGTACGGTCAGATCGGGCAGCGCCGAACTCGGCCGCGATCTCGGCGAACTCGGCGGGCTTGGCGGCCTCGGGGTCGCCGCGAGCGACGATGCCGAAGGGTTGCTGCGCCGCAGCGATGTCGCGATCGACTTCACCACGCCGGCCGCCACCGCCGGGCAGGCGGCGCTGGCCGCCCGCCTCGGCACGCCGCTCGTGATCGGCACGACGGCGCTCGACGAGCGCGAGGCGGCGGCGGTGCGCGAGGCGGCCGCACGCGTGCCGATCGTCTGGGCCGCCAACACCAGCCTCGGGATCAACCTGCTCCTGGGCTTCGTCGCGCGGGCGGCGCAGCTTCTCGGCCCCGACTGGGACATCGAGATCCTCGAAATGCACCACCGTCACAAGGTCGATGCGCCGTCGGGCACGGCGCTGGCGCTCGGCCGCGCCGCGGCCAAAGCGCGCGGGGTCGGGCTCGACGACGTCGCCCTGCGCGGCCGCGACGGCATCACCGGGCCGCGCCGGCCCGGCGCGATCGGCTTTGCGGCGCTGCGCGGCGGCGACAATATCGGCGAACATCACGTCCTCTTTGCCGCCGCCGGCGAAGAGCTTCGGCTCAGCCACCGGGCGTCGAACCGCGGCATCTATGCGACCGGCGCGGTGCGCGCGGCGCGCTGGGTCGTCGGACGCGCTGCCGGTCTCTACGGCATGCGGGACGTCCTCGGGCTGTAAGGGCCGCTGCACGGTGTAGGGCAACTTGCAGTCTTTTTCATACCTGTGATATTGCGACTGAATGACGATCGCAACTCGGAGCGCCGTGCGCGCCTCCGCCTTGCTGGGCGCCGCGGTGCTGCTGGCGCTGCGGGCGCCGGCGGCGGACGCGCAGACCGCCGCCGCTCCGCCTGCGGCAACCTCAACGGCTCCGACCACGGCGGCGCCGGCCATGCCGGAGACCGTGCTGCCGACGGTCGAGGTCGTCGCTGCCTCGCCGTTGCTCGGATCGGGCGTCGACCGCGCCCAGGTGCCGGCCGAAACCACTGTGCTGACCAGCGGCGACATCAGCCGCGACGGCACCCCCGACATGCTGGCTGCGCTGAACGAGACGGCGCCCGGCGTCACCCTCAGCGACAACTCGGGCAACCCCTTTCAGCCGTCGCTGTTCTATCACGGGTTCCAGGCCTCGCCGCTGCAGGGCAATGCGCAGGGCCTTGCGGTCTATATTGACGGCGCGCGCTTCAACCAGCCGTTCGGCGACACCGTCGATTGGGACCTCATTCCCAGCATCGCGATCGACAGCCTCAATCTCGAAGGCTCGAACCCGGTGTTCGGCCTTAACGCGCTGGGCGGAGCGGTGGCGATCCAGATGAAGAACGGCTTCACCTATCAGGGGGGCGAAGTCGACGCCTTCGGCGGCTCGTTCGACACATATGGCGGCGAGATGCAATACGGCGTCAAGAGCGGCAACGTCGCCGCCTACACCGCCGCCCGCTGGCTGCACGAAGGCGGCTGGCGGGTGCCGCAATCGTCCGATCTCGCCAATGTGTTCGGCACGCTCGGCTGGCGCGGCAATGGCGGGGACCTCAACATCGACCTGACCCTCGCCGACACGCGGCTCAACGGCCCTGGCACCTCGCCGATCCAGCAGATCGAAGCCGATCCGTCGGCGACCTTCACCGGACCGGCGCTGACCACCAACAAATATGCCCGCCTCAACATCAACGGCAGCTACGACATTTCCGATCGCACGTCGCTGCAGGAGGTGCTTTATTACGATTACTTGAACCAGAAATACGTCAACGGCGCGGTCGCCGATTTCGCCCCGTGCACCGATGGTTCCGGCTTGCTGTGCGAGAACCCGCCGAGCGATTACCTGACCGGCCTCAATGGCGCGCCGATCCCCGATTATCTGAGCGGCGGGCCGTATTCGCAACTCAACCTGGAATCGATCAACACGAACGGCTATGGCGCCGCGCTTCAGGTGACAAACCGCACGCCGCTGTGGGGGCACCCCAACCATCTCGTCGCCGGCGTCAGCTTCGACGGCGCCGAGACGCTGTTCGCGGCAAGCGCCGAGGTCGGCGGGCTCGACGTTCCAACGTCGCTGTGGTTCGGGCCGGGCGTCACGATCGACCAGGCCGACGGTTCGATCGCGCCGGTGCGCGTCGCGGTTTCGAACGACTATTACGGTACGTTCTTCACTGACATTTTCGACGTCACGCCGGCGTTGTCGGCCAATGTCGCGGGCCGCTTCAACCTGGCGCAGATCGATCTGTCCGACCAGATCGGCACCGCGCTCAGCGGCAATCACAATTACCAGCGGTTCAACCCGTCGGGCGGCCTGACCTACAAGCTGCTCCCCGGCCTCAGCGTCTACGGCAGCTATGCCGAGGCGAACCGGGCGCCAATCCCTGACGAATTGACCTGTGCCAGCCCGACCGCCCCGTGCAGCCTCGCCAATTTCCTGGCCGCCGACCCCAATCTGAAGCAGGTCGTGTCGCATACGATCGAGATCGGGACGCACGCCCGCATGCGCCTGTTCGGCGATGCGACGCTGTCGTCCGACGTCGGGCTCTACCGCACGACCCTCAGCAACGATATCCTGGCCGTCGGCAGCTCGCTGCCCGGCCTGATGTTTTTCCAGAATGTCGGCGGCACGCTGCGCCAGGGCGTCGATCTCAGTTTCAAGTTGAGCTGGCGCCGGCTGACGGCGTATCTCGCCTATTCCTACATCGACGCCGAGTTCCAGACCGGGTTTACCGAGCAGAGCGAGGATAACCCCGGCGCCGACGCGAACGGCAACATCTTCATCAAGCCGGGCGACCGGCTGCCCGGCATCCCGGAAGATGTCGTCAAGTTCGGCGCCGACTATCGCGTGACCGACCGGTGGATCGTCGGCGGCAGCGCGCTCGCCGCCAGCGGCCAGTATCTGTTCGGCGACGAAGCCAACCTGACGCAGCAGACACCGCCCTACTTTGTCCTCAATCTGCATTCAAGCTATCAGGTTACCAAAAACCTTCAGTTCTTTGCCGAAATCGACAATGCGTTCAACGCGGAATATTTCACCTACGGGACGTTTGGTCCGACCTCGGCGGTGCCGATCGCGCAGGCTCCGGGCGCCACCAACCCACGGGAATACAGCGTCGCGGCGCCGATCGGCGCCTTCGTCGGCGTCCGCGCCACGTTCTGAGGCGGAAGTCGCGGCCGAAAATCGCCCGCCGCGACTTGCCATTGCCGCCCGCGTTGGTCAAATACGGTCGGTCTTCCGGCTGTGCTGCGAGTTTCGCGAGGCGCCGCTGCAACGGATTGGCACGGGTCAATTCGTACGTTATAACATATTTCTACGATCCGAGAACGCACGATGACCGAACCTGCCGCTTCGCTGTCGATTGTGGCGCTGTTTCATCACGCCGACATCGTCGTCAAGGGCGTGCTGCTGCTGCTTTTGGCGGCCTCGATGTGGAGCTGGACGGTCATCATCGCCAAGCTGTGGCAGATCGGCGTCGCCAGCCGGCTGGCGCGCGGCTTTGAGGCGCGCGCTGCATCCGGCTGCAGCCGCGACGAACTCGTGCCGCGCGACGACCGGCCGCGGCAGGACCCGGCAGCGATGGTGCTGGCCGCCGGCATCGCCGAAAGCGACCGCCCGGCGCCCGATGACGCCGAGAGTTGGGGCGAGCGGCGCGACCGTATCGAACGGGCGATGCGCCTGACGCTGAGCGGCGAATTGCGCCGCCTCGAGGCGCGCGCGCCATTCCTCGCGACGCTCGGCTCGGCGGCGCCGTTCATCGGCCTGTTCGGCACGGTCTGGGGCATCATGCACAGCTTCAGCGCGATCGCCCGGGCCAACAGCACCGGGCTGCAGGTCGTCGCGCCGGGCATCGCGGAGGCGCTGTTCGCCACTGCGATGGGGCTTGCCGCGGCGATTCCGGCGGTCGTCGCCTACAACAAGATCACCGTCGACCTCGGCCGCTTCTCCGGTCGCATGCAGGTATTGATCGGGCGATCGGGGGTGCTGTTCAGCCACGCGCCCGCCGCCGGCGGGGACTGAGGAGCCGGACGATGGCCGCCGCGCCGCTGCGTTCGCCGGATGCCGGGCAAGAGGGCAACTATCAGCCGCTGGCGGAGATCAACGTCACTCCGATGGTTGATGTGATGCTGGTCCTGCTGGTCATTTTCATGATCACCGCGCCGCTGCTCACGGTCGGCGTGCCGGTCGATCTGCCAAAGACGACGGCCTCCAAGCTGACCGCGCCGAAACAGCCGATCATCGTCAGCATCAACCGCGAGGACGCCGTTTTCATCGGCGACCACCAGGTCGACGAGGCCGATCTCGCCGGTCGCCTCGACGCGCTGGCCGCGCTCGACCCCGACCGCATCGTTTATGTCCGCGGCGACCGCGCCATCCCTTACGGGCGGCTCATGGACCTGCTCGGAATCGTCAATACCGCCGGTTTCACCAAGGTGTCGCTGATTGCCGAAGCGGCAAAGCCGAAGTGAGGGGGTTGCGGCTGCCGCTGGCGCTGTCGGTTGCCGGCCATGTGATCTTTCTGGCTCTGTTGGTGTGGTTGAGCACGCGGCTGCCGCCGCTGATGTGGTCGCCGCCGGCGCCGCCGCAGGCGGTCACCGTGATCTTCGAGGCGCCGCCAAAACCGCCGCCGCCGGCGCCAATGCCGGTCATCGTCAAGCCGCCGCCGCCGAAGGTCGTAGCGAAGCCGCCCCCACCCCCGCCGGTTATGGTCAAGCCGCCGCCACCGCCGCCGAAGGTCGTCGTCGCCGCGCCGCAACCGCCGCCGGTCATCCGCCATGTTGAACCGAAGCCCAAGCCGCTTCCGGCGCGGCGGCGCGAGGTCCGACGCCGGATTGAGCATCGCGTGCGGCGGCGTGAGGTCGAACGCCAGCCACCGCCGCCGCGCTCGGTGCCGCCGCAGACCATGGCGCTGCCGCCGCCGGCGCCGGTGCGCCTGCCGCCGCCGGCACCGATCGTCAGCCCGGCCTATCGCAACGCGCTCGCCGAATGGTTTGCGGCGCATCGGCGCTATCCCGAGAGCGCGCGGGAACGCGGCGAAGAGGGGATGGGTGTGCTGCGCCTGCGGATCGACCGCTCGGGGCAGGTGCTGAGCCAGACGCTGATCCGCAGCACCGGTTACCCCGATCTCGACCGGGCGATCGAGGCGACGATACGCGGCGCCGTGCTGCCGGCGTTTCCCGCCGAGATGGCCGCCGACGAGACCGAGATCACGGTCATGATCCCATTCCAGTTTCACCTCGAACAATGATCGGGGTTGCCGTCGTGCGCCCACATATGGTGTCTTGTTGGAAACCGCAGCGCCGCTTGGCCGCTAAATGCCGAACCTGTATCCGTTGGTCCGTCCGATTTTCGGACTGCTCAGGCCGGAAACCGCGCGCGATCTGACGCTCTGGTGCCTTGAAGCGGGCCTGGGTCGGCTGATGGTTGATCGGGCTGCCCGCCGGCCCGACCCGGTACTGCTCTCTCAGCGCCTGTGGAACATCGAGTTCTCAAACCCGATCGGTTTGGCGGCGGGTTTCGACAAAGACGCCCGCGTCGCGGACGCGGTGATCGACACCTGGCGCTTCGGGTTCGCGGAGGTCGGAACCGTGACGCCGCGTCCGCAGCCCGGCAATCCGAAGCCGCGCGTGTTCCGTCTCAAGGACGACGACGCCATTATAAATCGGATGGGGTTCAATAACTGCGGACTTCCCGATGTTGTGCGCCGCCTGCGCCGAAGACACGCCAGACCGGGAATCATCGGGTTAAACCTCGGAAAAAATCGAGAGACCGAGGACGCGGCAGCCGACTACGAGGAAGGGATTCGGCAAGCGGCGAATCTTGTGAACTATTTGGTGATTAATATATCATCTCCCAATACCCCCGGCCTTCGCGAGCTCCAGCGCCGCGCGCCTCTCGAAAACCTGCTTCGGCGCTTGATCGACGCGCGTGATGCAGCCGGCGTCAAGACGCCGCTATTGATAAAGATTGGTCCTGACCTGTCGAAGACCGAATGCGAAGACATTGTCTCAGTAACGATGGAATATGGCATCGACGGCATTATAATTTCAAATACTACGATCGACCGTCGCAGTCTCAGAAGCACGGCGAGCAACCAGGAAGGCGGGGTCAGCGGCAAACCGCTCTTCGCCAAATCAACCAGGCTGTTAGCTCGGATTTATGTATTGTCGAACGGACGCCTGCCGCTGATCGGCGTTGGGGGGATTTCGAACGCGGCCGACGCATTTGAAAAAATCTGCGCCGGTGCCAGTCTCATTCAGATATATACCGCGTTGGCGTTGCAAGGCCCGATGCTGGTTTCCACAATCAAGCGAGGACTCGCCGGACTGCTGCTTGCAAACGGATTTTCGTCGCTGCAGGCGGCGGTGGGGAGCAGAAGTGCTGCCTGGGCCGAGTCGGCCGATGGGGATGCGGCTATGTTCGGGCTGGGCAGCGAAGAGGCTGATCTCTCGCCGGCAGCGTAACAGCGCGGCATGCAGGGACGGCCGCGACCGCTCGACAGCACGCGGGGGGAACTGTTGGAAATTCGTGTTTTTGCCGGCATGCGCGAACTGGCGCCGCATTACGACGGCTTCATTGTCGATTTGTGGGGCGTCGTGCATGACGGGATGCGGCCGCTCCCCGGCGCCCTCGATTGCATGGAGCGGTTGATCGCCGCCAAGAAGCGCGTCGTGCTGTTGTCGAACGCGCCGCGCCGCGCCGACGATGTGGTGCGCCGCATCGCCGCCATTGGCGTGCCGAAGAGCCTCTATCACGCGGTCATGTCGTCGGGCGAGGAGGCTTGGCAGTGTCTCCATCGGCGCCCTGAGCCGTTCTACGCCGCGCTCGGCCGGCGCTGCCTGCAGATCGGTTCCGACCGCGACCTCGAAATGCGCGATGGCCTCGACCTCGATTTCGTCGATACCGTCGCCGAAGCCGATTTCATCCTCAACACCGGCCCCGCGGGGTGGGAGGACACGCTCGACGACTACGCGCCGCGGCTCGCAGCGGCGCGGGCGCGCGACCTGCCGATGGTGTGCGCCAACCCCGACCTCGTCGTCATGCACGATGGCCGGCCCGCCCTGTGCGCCGGCGCGTTGGCCGAACATTACGAAGAGATCGGCGGCCGCGTGCGCTGGCACGGCAAGCCCTATCCCTCGGTTTACGCGAGCTGTCTCGCGCTGCTCGGTATTGCCGACAAGAGCCGCATCCTGGCGATCGGCGACAGCCTCAGGACCGACATTGCCGGCGCCGCCGCGGCCGGCATCCCGAGCCTCCTGGCCGCCGGCGGCATCCACGCCGGCGAATTCTGCTCCGGCGGCGGCATTGATCCCGACCGCATCGCCGCCGCGCTCGCCGCCGCTGCACTTCGGCCGCTCGGCGTCACCGCCCGTTTCGCGTGGTAATTGATCGGGATCAACGCGCTGCATGGCCGGAGCGGAGACCGCAACAGCGACGTGGGAGACGAACATGAAGGTCGGCGACATCATGACCCAGCCGGCAATGACGGTGCGGCCGCAGACGACAATCGCGGAGGCAGCGCAGCTGATGCTGCAGCGCCATATCAGCGGGCTTCCGGTGGTCGATGCGGCGGGTGCCGTCGTCGGCATCGTCACCGAAGCCGATCTGCTGCGGCGCGCCGAAACCGGCACCGAGCGGCAGCGTCCGCGCTGGCTCGAATTTCTGATCTCGCCCGGCCGGCTGGCGCGGGAATACGCCGACACCCATGCCCGCCGGGTCGGCGAGGTGATGACCTCGGAGGTCGTCTCGGTCACGCCGGAAGACCCGCTCGAAGCCGCGGTTCGGCTGATGGAGCAACGGCATGTCAAGCGGCTTCCGGTCATCGACGGGCGCCGTCTCGTCGGCATCATCAGCCGCGCCAATCTGGTGCGCACACTCGTCGAAAACCTGACGCGGCCAGCCGAAGGAGCGGCCGACGACGCGGCGATCCGCGCCCGGGTCCTCGACGAGATCGCCCGCCAGCCATGGGCGCCGCGGGCCAGCGTCGATGTCCGCGTCATCGACGGCGTCGTCGAGTTCTACGGCACGATCACCGACGATCGCGAGCGCACCGCGCTGACGGTGCTGGCGGAAAATGCCGGCGGCGTCAAACGGGTCGACGATTATCTGGTCTGGGTCGAGCCGACGTCGGGCTATCTGCTCCTGCGCGGCGACAGCGAACCGCCAGTTGGCGGCGCCTAGCGCGTGATCGGGCGATTAACTTGAAGCACTTCAAACCGTCATCCGCGGCCCCGGGATCAAGTCCGGGGACGGCCATGATAGGGCGTGTATCGATCTGACGCGACACCGCTCTTGCACCACCCCATGCCAGCGCGAGCCGCAATGGCATTCGCGGTGAGGGCGCGCCCGGCCCGCCGCCGTCCCGATCATCCCGCCACCGTCTTAATAATGACGCGCACCGGCAACACTTGCGCGATCGTCCTTTCCTGTTGCTACATTCTCGCAAGCGACGCCGACCCGGCTCTCCTCATTCGGCGACTGGGGCGGCATCGCACGGCACGTGAGGGGAGCCATGGCCGAACGGCAGATGCGGCCGGCAATACGGCGATGATGTCGGCGATCGGCCGCAGGCTGTTGCAACCGAGCGTGGCTGCGTTGCTGGCGTTGTGCGGATGCGCGGTGCCGGTCGTCGCCGCAGCGGACGGGCCGGTCACGACCCGGTTCGAAATGTTCGGGTTCGCCGGCGTGCATGTGCTGACGATGCGCAGCCGCACCGACGAGGACCGCGGCGGTTATTCGGTCAGCATCAGCTACGCGACCGAAGGGATCGCCAAGTGGTTTATCGATCTGACGACACAGGCGGAGGTCAGCGGCCGCATCGTCGATGGGCGGCCGCAGCCGCTGTGGTACCGCAGCGATACCGTGCGCAATGGCGTCCCGCATCACAGTCGCATTGATTATCGGCCCGACGGTCGCGTCGTGGCCGTCGCGACGCCCGCCGCGCCCGACCCGATCGCCCCTGCCAGAACCAGCGGCACGATCGACAACCTGACCGCCTATTTTCGGCTGGAACGCCAACTCGCCCTGACCGGCAGCTGCACGATGACGGCTCACGTGTTCGACGGCCGGCACGCCTATGATCTGATCTTCTCCGATGCCGGGAGGCAGACGTTGACGCCGCGCGACGGCCGGAATTTTTCGGGGCAGACAATCGCCTGCCATATGGTGCGGCACTATTGGCCCGGCGTCCATGAGCCGGACGAGGGTGAAGGCGCGCAGCGGGGGACGATCTGGTACGCGCGGCTCGTCCCCGGCGATCTCCTGGTGCCGGTGCGCACCCGCATGGATACGCAGCTCGGCATTGTCGAAGGCTACCTCGCCGAATTGAACGGCCGCGGCGT